>CAYRBN010000026.1:11966-16856 GCA_964422625.1 uncultured bacterium
GGGAGAAAGGGAGAAAGGGAGAAAGGGAGAAAGGGAGAAAGGGAGTAATGACACAACAACCTATAACCTAACACCTGTAACCTGACACCTGAATGATAGAGGCTTGTAGGGGCAGGGCTTGCCACTGCCCAATAGGGGTAACCGCAAGGGTTACCCCTACAATCTGCGTCCTACTGCCTACTGCTTACTGCCCTTGGTAGGGTTATAATAAATTTTGAGCCCTTGCCAATCTCAGTTTCAACCCCCACCTCTCCATTGTGTGCAGATACAATATGTTTTACAATGGAGAGTCCAAGCCCGGTCCCACCAAGTTCTCTTGACCTTGCCTTATCCACCCTGTAAAATCGCTCAAATATTCTTGGAATATCATCAGTAGGGATACCAGGCCCTGTATCACTAACTTCAATTCTTGCTATCTCTTTAGAGACACTTAAGGAAAGTGCTACCTCTCCCCTATCTGGTGTGAATTTTATCGCATTATCAACAAGGTTTACGATTGCCTGTTCAATCTTTTCTGCATCTGCTTCTAAAAAGGCCTCCTGAGCAGGCAGATGGAGACTGAATCGTTGAGATTTCTTCTCTGCTCTTCTTTTGAAGTTGGTAAAGATTTTCTCCATAGTAGTCTTTATATCAATCTCTTCAAATTCCATCTCTCTCTGCTTTGATTCTATTCCCGAGAGATCAAGAAGATCGCTTATCAGATTAGCCAATCTTTTGGTCTGTCTCTCAATTATATCTGTGAACTCTTTTGAGGAGATTTTCTTAATACCTCCTCCACTGAGTGTTTCTATGGCGCCTTGTATGGCAGTGAGTGGCGTCTTCAACTCATGAGAGACATTTGCCACAAATTCCATCCTGGTCTTCTCAAGTCTTTTAATTTCGGTAATATCCTGGAGCACTGCGCGAGCGCCCGTAACCTTATTGCGCTCCTTTATTGGTGCAGTATAAATATGGAACATTCTCTCTGTCGGAAGATAGAGTGAGGTCTCTATACTTCCCTGAAGTCCATCTATCAGTGTTCTCTCCAGAAGATTGTTGACTTCCTGGTTTCTTATAAGTTCATAGTAATATCTATCAGTAGTTTCGGCAAACAACTCTTCAAAATTGGGATTGGTAAATATTATTTTACCTTCTCTATCCACTACAAAGACACTATCAGCAATATTGCGAAGAACAGTTTGGATCAAGGTTCTCTCCTCTGTAACAGTCTCTATCCTTGATTGAAGTTCTTCTATCATTCTGTTAAAAGAGAGAGCCAGCCTTCCAATCTCATCTTTTGAGGTGATATCCACTCTCTTTTCAAGGTTTCCCTTTGCTACATCCTCTGCTGTTTTAGTAATAGATGAGAGCGGTCTCTCTATAGTGCGGGATATTAGAAGTGCGATCAAAAGGGATAAGATAGAGGAAAGAATAGTCCCAATTATGGGAGAGAATATTCTGAAGGATAAGTGAACCACAAAAATGACAATTATGTAGGAAAGGAAAATTTTAATGGTAAATTTTGTTTCCATCATACCTTTTGACTTAGGACTTCGGACTATTTACCACCTATACTCTTTGAATCTATACCCAATACCTCTTACAGTTTCTATATATTCTGCAAACTGACCTAATTTTTCACGAATCTTTCTTATGTGAACATCGATTGTCCTGTCAATAACAACAACTTCATCTCCCCAGACCCTATCCAGAAGTTGGTCTCTGGTATAAGCCCTTCCGGGGTTCTCCGCAAGAGAGAGAAGTATCTTAAATTCTTTAGTGGTGAGAGAGAGATGCTCTCCTTTAAGGGTAACCTGATATTGGACAGGGTCTATAACAAGATTCTCTATCTTTAATACCTTCTCTTTTCTCGGGGGCTCTCTTCTTCGCATGACAGTTTTCACTCTTGCTATAAGTTCTGCCATCTTGAATGGCTTTGTTATATAGTCATCTGCACCAACTTCAAGACCCGAGACAATATCTACCTCTCCTCCTTTTGCAGTGAGCATAATTATGGGTATTTCTCTTGTTTTTTCACCTCTTTTGAGGACTCTACATATCTCCATCCCATCCATCTCAGGGAGCATAAGGTCCAGGATTATAAGTGATGGCAACATCCTTTCTGATAGCTCAATGGCAGACTCACCTGTATAGGCAGGTAGGGTGTCGTAGCCCTCCTTTTCAAGGTTGTACTGGATGAGATTTACAATGTCTATCTCGTCATCAACAACAAGGATCTTCTTTTTTGCCATATTTCTATTATAATTCCAAAAACTACTTTTGTCAAGAAAAATCTCTCTCGCAAAGACGCAAAGTTAAAGGCACTAATATCAGTATGCAGTGGGCAGTAGAGAGGAACTGCTTACTGCTTACTCCTTACTGCTTACTCTTCTCTATGGTGTCTGATTATAGACCCGTCATTTATATATATCACATCTTCTGATATATTGGTTGAGAGATCTCCTATTCTTTCTAAGTTTCTTGCAATAAGCGAAAGGTCCATAGCCCTGGTGATTGTCCTTGGGTCTTCCATCATATAGGTTAAAAGCTCCCTTATGAGATGGGTTCTCATTCCATCTGCCTTATTATCCCTTATGCATATATCCTTTGCAAGTTCCGTATCCCCATCTATAAAACTTTTGATACTATCTCGCACCATACCTGTTACAATCTCTGCCATCTGGGAGAGACCAATGATAGGTTTTAATTGGGGTTTCTCCAACAACCTGAGTGATGCACAGGCAATATTTACGCTCAGGTCACCAATTCGCTCAAGGTCATTATTTATCTTTATTAATCCAATGAGAGTTCTCAGGTCCACTGCCTCGGGCTGATACCTTGCCATAAGTCCAATGCAGAGTTCTTCTATCTCCACCTCTTCCTTATCTATCTCTGCATCGGTCTCTATAACTCTTTCTGCAATATTCTCTTCTCTCTCTTTTAAGGATTTTATTGCAAGCCTGATAGAGTCTTCCACCATTCCTGCCATAGAGAGAAGTCTCTTTCTTATCAGTTCCATCTCCTCATCAAACTGTCTCATCCAAACCTCCCTGTGATATAGTCCTCGGTTCTTTTATCAGTGGGGGTTGTAAATATCTTATTCGTCTCACTAAATTCCACAAGCTCACCCAGGAGCAGGAAAGCCGCATAGTCAGATACCCTTGCTGCCTGTTGCATATTATGCGTTACTATGCATATCGTATATCTCTTCTTTAACTCAAATAAGAGCTCCTCAATCTTTGCGGTAGCGGTTGGGTCCAACGCAGAACAGGGTTCATCCATAAGGATAACCTCTGGCTCACAGGCAAGAGCTCTGGCTATACACAATCTCTGCTGCTGGCCACCGGATAAAGACAATGCTGACAGACTCAATCTATCCTTTACCTCATCCCAGAGCACTGCGGATCTCAGTGCTTTCTCTACCTTTTCGGGTATTCCGTTTTTTATCCTCTGAATCCTAAGACCATAGGCAACATTCTCAAAGATAGATTTTGGAAAAGGATTTGGTTTCTGGAATACCATTCCAACCCTTTTTCTCAGATTGACCACATCCATCTTTTTGTTATAGATATTTTTTCCATCAAGCAAGACTCTACCCTTGATTTTTGCAATATCTATCAAGTCATTCATTCTGTTCAGACACCTTATGAATGTTGACTTTCCACATCCAGAGGGTCCTATCACCGCTGTAACCTTATTCTTCTCTATCCCCATACTTACACTTTTTAGCACATGATTCTTTCCAAACCAGAGATTGAGATTCTCTGTTATGATTTTATCCTTATCCATCTTACCTCCGGTTGGTAGTAAGCAGTAAGTAGTAATCGGTTATCGGTTATCGGTAATCAGTAATCGGTTATTAGGTCACTGGATCATTACTCCCTTGCTCCCATACTCCCTACGCCTTACGCTCTACGCCCTACACCCTCATCACCATTTTTTCCGCCGGCGGAAATGATTTCGCATCACAATAGACACCGCACTCATACTCAATACCAGAAGCAGTAATACCGTTGCTGTGCCATAAGCAATAGGAATCTGCTCTGCTGGATGAGTTCCTTCAGTCAGAAGACCATAGATATGATAGGGAAGCGCCTGCACCTCACTAAATATAGAAGATGGAAGACGAATGATATAGAAAGTAGCCGCAGTAAAAAGGATAGAAGCGGTATCCCCGGCAGCTCTACCAATACCGAGAATAGAACCCGTTAGAATAGATGGGACAGAGACAGGCAGGATAACACGATAAATTGTCTGCCATTTGGTTGCGCCCAGTCCCAAAGATGCCTCTCTAAATGTCCGTGGTATAGCGATGAGGGCCTCTTCACTGGTGCGGATAATTATGGGCAGGATCATTATTCCCAGAGTTAATCCCCCTGAAAGAACAGAGACCCCAAAACCAAACAACCTCACAAAGATAGCCATACCAAAAAGACCAAACACGACCGATGGCACACCAGCCAGGGTACTGACCCCGGTCCTGATAATTCGTACCACCCTTCCCTGTCTGGCATATTCTACAAGATAGATTGCTGACAGAACCCCGAGAGGAAGAGCAAAAAGAATAGCAGTCAGGACAAGATAAAATGTTCCTACAATGGCCGGGAAAATTCCACCAGCCGTCATTGAATCTCGTGGCATCTGGGTCAGAAATTTCCAGTTTATTACCCCTATCCCCCTGCTAATAATATAAAAGACGATACCAGAAAGGGCAATTAAAGGCAGTATCACAGATATCTGCAATAGGATACGAATAACAAGATCCTTCAGTCTTCTCATATTACCCTAGATTATGCATTAACCACAGAGAAAAGAATTGAGAATTATAAATTAAGAATTGAGAATTGGACCTAGCTATTTTTCTCTGTGCACTCTTTTAGTGCAAAAACCCTCATTAAGATATACTACGAC
>CAYRBN010000027.1:0-2806 GCA_964422625.1 uncultured bacterium
CTCTGTGACCTCCCGTCTTTCGACGGGACAGGTCTGTGGTTTATTATATTCTTTCATATTCTTTCATACTTTTTTTCACAGTACCAATATGGCTTATTCTATTTAAGAAGTAATCTATTTTTTGTTTCTTATGCGAGGATTTTCGGATTTTAACTCTCAACTCTCTTTGGACTTTAACTATTCTATGCAGATCGTTACAGGGATAATCACAGTTTTTTTGATAGTTCTGGGCTTCATCGGAACCCTTGTTCCGTTTCTTCCTGCGGAGCCTCTTATCTTTTTGGGTAGTATTGTATATGGGCTTGGATTTGGTTTTGAAAGGATTGGCAAGGAGATATACACTGCCCTAATTCTCATCGCCGTCCTTTCGTATGTAGTAGAACACATAGGGACATCCATAGGTGCAAAGAAGTTTGGTGCCTCAAGGGCTGGAATGTTTGGAGCAGTTTTGGGTGGAGGAATAGGTTTTATCATAGGAAATATTTTTGGACTCTTCCTAGGTCCATTTGTAGGTGCGTTTTTATGTCAGTTATTGGTCTCATGGAAGATAAAAAGAAGTTTGAAGGCAGGGTTTGGGGCAGTGATAGGGTTCTTTTCTGGAATGGTTGCGAGAATCTTCTTATCACTTACTATGATAGGTCTTATCATCTATGGAATTGTGAGGTAGCATGCTCTGGTCAAGAAAAATTCACATCCACTAATTCTCACTAAATTTTGAGTATCGCAATTCTTCTTATCGTGATATTCCTGTCCTGAATTTCTGTTGAAGAATAGTTATATCTTTCCGTGATGGGAGAATCACACTGAATAGAGTTAAATTAGAATCTTTAAGAAATCCCCTCACAACTACCAGTGTCGCACTTATGTAGCTTACCGAGGAGGCTATCGCCGCCCCCACAATCCCAAATCTTGGTATAAGTAAGATGTTAAGCACAATAGTAATGAACATTGAGACAGTTGCTTGATAGGTCACATACTCTAACTTCCCTCTCCCTGCAAGATAGCTGGTAAATATTTTTGATAGAGTAAGCGGAACCACTCCAATAAGTAGAATCCACAGCGGAGTAAAAGAGGGGTCAAACCTATCCCCAAAGAGAAGTGAGATTAAGGGTCTGGAAATGAGAACAAAGATAGAAGCCAGTATTATTGAGAAGGGGAAAACTATCCTTGATATTTGAGAAGTAAGATCTGCGCTAACCCTTTTCAGAGATGCTGAGGTTTTAGGAAGGAGAACAAGATTTATTGCACCTGGCAGACGAAGCAATATCTCAGCAAACGCCACAGATACCGTATAAATACCAACACCTCCTACCCCTACAAAGAAACTGATAAAAAAGATATCCGCCCTATATGTAACAAAGTTTATTACATTCCCTATATGTCCTCTGATCCCATAAGATAAAGAGTCTTTGAGGATTTTAAGGTTCGTCTTTAATTTTGTATCTACCCCTCTAATGCAAACAATGCCCCCAAATAATGCGGTAACTACACTTGATAATGTGATAAGCATTGCCCCACCTAAAACCTCTTTTTTTAGAACAAGTATAAAGAGTAGAATGAAGAAGAGCCTTGAACTATACTTGGTCAAGTTTAGCAAGTTGAATTCCTTAAATCTAAACGACCCTTGTAGAATATTGGTGGAATAATCAATAAAAAGAAGGAATGGAATAGAGATAAGAACTATGGAAAGATAATACGGATCCAGTCCTTTTGCAAATCTTTCTATAATTGGCATTGAAAAGAGATGAGTAGCTATAATCAGTAGTCCTCCTAACATAAATGCCATTAAGAGTGAGTTCGAGAAGATGTATCCTATCAGTTTTGGGTTTTTAGCAACAAAATAGGCGTTAGCAGAACCAATTCCCAGTTTGCCGACCAATGAAAGGACTCCTGGAATAAGAGCAAGCATAGCTATCGCCCCTTTACCAGAAGGGCCAAGAGCTCTTGCAATGAGGATAGTTCCAATAACCCCTAATACAAAGCAGATTATCTGAGTAGAAAAGGCGAATGTAACTTCCCCTAAGAAGTGCGTTTTTTGCATAAGACAGATTTGGAATGGAGGTCTATGATGTTAGATATATTGGTTCAAGAGGAGGATTTTCTCCCTTTCCGTATGACAGGATACCACAATAGGCAATATCGCTCCCTGAAGGGGAATCTATATTGGGAGTTAAAAAATGTGCCCTCTCTCCAAGTCTATTTATTATTATATCCTTGTATCGATATGCACCATTTCCAAGAAACAGTGTCTCTTTTTCTATTTTTCCTATAATCTCTACCACATCCATCCTCACAACAGGGAAAGTCTTTTTACCATTGGTATATATCGTTGTATACACCCTTTCTTCTCGGGCATCAAGAAGTGGCACAATTATTTTAAAACTCTTGATAAACCTTGATACAAGTCCATCAAGTGTTGGAATACCACAACAGGGTTTTTGGAGAGCGAAGGAGAGACCTTTCACAGCGGCAATACCTACGCGCAAGCCTGTAAATGAACCCGGCCCAACAGAACAGGCAAAAAGGTCTATCTCACCGAGGCATAAGTCAGATTCTTTGACTATATCCTGTATCAATATAGGAATCATCTCTCCAGAGGGAATCTCCTTGTTGTAATATAGCTCACAGATTATTTTCTGGTTCTCAACTATTCCCAGAGAGAGAGCGAATGTAGATGTATCTATACCAAGAGCTATCATTTACCAAGTATACCCTATATCTCAAAAAATGTCAAGGAAAAAGTGCATCCAGTAATTTATACGAATACTGTGCTGTCAGGATTTTACTCCTGACACACATTATCCGT
>CAYRBN010000027.1:2906-15928 GCA_964422625.1 uncultured bacterium
TAATTTATACGAATACTGTGCTGTCAGGATTTTACTCCTGACACACATTATCCGTAGAGAGGAAACACGAAGTGTCTACAACTCCCAACGGCATGAGATAAGAGAGTTGAGAGGGGAAAATGATATCCCGCCTTATAAAAAAAAACTCTAAACTCTATACTTTAAATTGTATTAGAGTTGAGAGTTAAGAATGTAGGTGGAGTTAGTAGGAGCAATGTTCTCGTTGCGATTCTCCTGATAGGAGCAAGGGTATTTTAATCTCCAATGTCCAGTAGATTTGTTCCAGTGAATCTAACACCTAACAGCAAACCAATAGAAATTGATCAAAATTTAGTGAGATTAGTGGATTAAAAATAATTTCTGAACAGTACAGCAAAAAAATTAGAAGGCGCTATGTTTCTCTTCTGCTACAGTAGTCTGTGGCCCATGTCCAGGGTAAATTACTGTTAGATCTGGCAATACGAATATCTTCTCTTTGATGCTCTTTATAAGAGTGAAGTAGTCTCCCCCTGGGAAGGTAGTATTTCCAATGCCTTGACGAAATATGGTATCTCCACTGAACAGATGATTATCAACGAGAAAACAGACGCCACCAGGGGTATGTCCTGGAGTATGGATAACCTGAAACTCCAATCTGCCAACCTTAAGAATATCCTTATCTTTCAACAGGACATCAGGGCTAATAGGAAGTTGACTGGCGTCCAGAGAATGAACTGATACAGGGGCTCTTGTAGCCTCTTTTACCTCTATTAACGCCCCAATATGGTCAGGATGGCTATGTGTGATCAATATATAGTTTATTCTTAATCCTTTACAGTTTTTTAAGATATTCTCTTCTTCCGCTCCAGGATCAATAATCACACACTGAAGAGTTTCAGGGCAGGTAAGGATATAACAATTATTCTCCATTGAACCCAGCACCAGTCTTTTTATCCGAATAGAACTCATATAAATCTCCCCTTCCTTACAATGGTATTGTGAAAAAATTTAACCATAGAGAAGAATAGAGGTTAGAGTTTAATGTTTGGACATTGGATTTTTCTCAATTCTCTTTCTCACCGGTGGACGGTCAAAGACAATGGTTCTCTCTGAATCCTTTGCCCTTGCAGTAAGAAAATAGGTTATCTGAGGGTCTTCTGTTCTATATATAGGTTCCTCCGCAAATGCAGATACTACCTTATCCCACTCGGATATAATCTCTGCTCCACAGAATACAGGAGTTCCTGCATCATCTGCAACCCTTGCCTTCAACATAAATCCAGATTCAGTAACTGAGTAGGAGGGAAATTCCTTAAACAATGATAGCTTTTCCTCATTCCTATCTATCGTATCACCTCCCATAGTAATCTCTACGAAAGAGTGATGAATGACAGGTTTGATCGCTGCTCTATCCTCTGGATAGCTGCCAAATTGTCTTCTATAACTCTCCAATGCTCTTGCCATCTCGTGGAGTGTGGTATTTGCAAGAACTATCTTTGCCGACCTCTTTACATCTCCCCTCACTGTCCTCTCATATCTTATAAGGAGGCTTTTTGTTCGTTCAAGTGATTTAATGCCGACAATTAGAAAAGATATGTTCTCTTTCTCCATCTCCAATGACTCATAGATTTCAATACCCTGCCTTAAATTTTCTATAGCTTGAATAGCATTAGAATCTGGAAGGTCCAACATTCTTTCTATATCAGAGAGTTCCCTCTCAGGGACGATGATATCAGTTTCTCTGATCTTCTCACCCTTGAGGATTGATGTCCGTATCCTAAAAGTTCTGGATATTCCATCCGTTTTCCGTATGATGCCAGATATCTTCAGGGAATCAAGAGGGAGGTTTTTTATCTCATCTTTTAGCTCCTCTGCCAACATTATAACATTATCTCCCTGCTCTATCAGCTGTTGTTCCATTGATAGGAGAAGGGAATCAGGATTTAGCCCTTGTAAAAGCGAGAGCATCGTCTCAATTTCTTTCTCTGCATCAATATCAACAGGGAGCATCTCCTCTGCCTCAATTTCCAGTCTATATGATGCGATAAGTTGCTCAATTCTCCCTATAGAGGTAAGAAACTCTTCTCTATATAAGGAATCCAGTCTTGGCACCACCTGTCTCTCTGTGCCTGAGAGAAGTCTTGAGATACTGGTCAGCTGATCTCTTGCATTAGTTATGGCTGCTGTATGGAGAGGTGCATCATCAGTCTGCCTAAATCTAATTCTCGTAAAGTATGGGTGGAGAAGAGATTCAAGGTCTACCCCCTCTTCAGGGTATCTTCCATGGTCAACCCAGTATTCCTCTAATGCGTTTCTAACTCTTCTTATAGACCTTTGGGCGTTTGTTATCATTGCTATATCACGATGTCCCCCGGATCTCTGGCAGGAAGAGATCAATAATGAGACCGCTGCTAATAGTAGATATTTATACATATAACCTCCACGCTTCAATGAAATTCAATGAAAAATGAAAATATCAAAATGCAAATTGCAAAATCATTTCCCTTTCTTTACTGTAACTATTGATTTATCTATACCGTTCCGAAAGATCGTCTCTTTTATTTTTCATTTTTCAATTTACACTTTTCATTTTGCATTGAGCAATAGCGTATATCTATCTGGAGCTGACGGGGCTCGAACCCGTGACTTCCACGCTGCCAGCGTGGCGCTCTCCCATCTGAGCTACAGCCCCACTTATTAGTAAGCAGTAAGCTTGGTTATTTGTAGGTTATCGGATAGTTACTTCCTTGCTCCCATACGCCTTACGCTTCTCGCTCTACGCCCTACGCTTTACGCCCTACGCTCTCTTCTTACACAGTTCATAAATCGGTTCTTGCTTTCTAATTATCACATCTTTTGTTATCAGACATCTTTTTATATCTTTTTTTGATGGAAGTTCATACATTATATCCAACATTGAATCCTCAATAATGGTTCGCAACCCTCTTGCACCAGTTGCCTTCTTTATAGCAAGTTCTGCAATACTCTTCAGGGTAGAATCCTCAAATTCTAATTCTACTCCTTCAATCTTAAATAGCCGTTTATACTGTTTTGTTAATGCATTTTGGGGTTCTTTAAGTATTCTAATAAGCATCTCTTCATCGAGAGGTTTTAAGCTCGCTACCACTGGTAATCTTCCTACAAACTCAGGAATAAATCCATATCTTACCAGGTCACGAGGCTCTGGACTTAGGGGGAGAGATTCTTCTTTGTCAACTCTGAACCCTAACAACGACCTGCCAGCCCTTCTTCTAACAATCTCTTCCAATCCTTCAAATGTCCCACCACATATAAAGAGAATATTTTTTGTATTTACCTTTACAAGGGGCTGTTCAGGATGTTTTCTCCCACCGTGCGGTGGAACTTTGGCTATACATCCTTCCATAATCTTGAGAAGTGCCTGTTGAACACCCTCTCCAGAGACATCCCTTGTGATAGAAGGAGAATCCGACTTTCTTGCAATCTTATCTATCTCATCTATATAAACTATCCCTTTTTCTGCCCTCTCAACATCAAACTGACAGGACTCAAGAAGTCTCAAGATTATATTCTCAACATCCTCTCCAACATAACCAGCCTCAGTGAGTGAGGTGGCATCAGATATGGAGAAAGGAACTTCAAGAAATCTTGCCAAGGTTTCTGCAATAAGAGTCTTGCCAACACCTGTCGGTCCTATCAGAAGAAGGTTGCTCTTTGTAATCTCATCCTCATTTACATTGTAGAGAACCCGTTTGTAGTGATTATAGACTGCAACCGAAAGAATCCTCTTTGCCTCTTCCTGCCCTATCACATACTTATTCAGGTAGCTATGTATCTCTCTCGGATTAAAATTAGACTTTTTAGATTCCTCACGCGGTATAGTTCCTGCAAATCTCTTAATACAAGAGAAACATATATTCGCATAAGGACTGGATACTATCCTATTCTTTCTTTCCCCACAAAATGAACAACTCTTCACTATATTATCCATTGCCAGACTCTCTCCACAGTTAAGGATTTTTTTTACTGTTTAACAGGGTTTTTATCTAATCGTGGCATCAGCTACTTTTCTTAACTATTATCTCATCTATTATTCCGTAGTTCTTTGCCTCTTGCGCAGACATCCAGAAGTTTCTGTCGCTATCACTTTCAATATCCTTCACATTTTTCCCTGTATGAAATGCGAGGATCTTGTTCAGGTCATCTTTCACTCTTGTAACCTCCTTTGCATGTATGGCAAGGTCAGTAGCCTGCCCAGACATACCGCTCAATGGTTGATGTATAAGCATCCTTGAGTGTGGAAGTGAATATCTCTTTCCCTTGACGCCTGATGCAAGTAGAAGAGCAGACATAGAGGCTGCCATCCCCATACATATTGTTGAGATATCTGCTCTGATATACTGAATTGTGTCATATATTGCAAGACCACAGGATGTTATGCCACCAGGGCTGTCTATATAGAGATGTATATCCTTTTGGGGATCCTCAGCCTCTAAGAATAGAAGCTGTGCTATTATGCTGGAGGATACGACATCTGTTATCTCACCCCCAAGAATTATTATCCTATCTTTCAGCAGTCTTGAGTATATATCATAGGCCCTTTCTCCCCTTCCAGATGTCTCAACAACGATTGGAACAAGATTCATAAATCCCCCTGGTATACGCCATTGCTCAATGCAAAATACAGAAGTGAGTGCTTCGCACTGGAAGGATGCGCCTATTCCAGCGAAGTTCACTTCCAGCGAAGCTCACTTCCAGCGGAGCTCACTTCCAGCGAAGCTCTTCCTACAACCAGATCAAGTGCCTTCTCCCTCCTCATAAGTTCCCTTACATATTCAAGGCGATTATCATCCTTGAAGATAGAGCTTATCTCTCCCTGTGAGAGTGATTTTAATAAAGTTTCACGAATCTCCTCATCTGTTATAGCGATCTGCTCTCTCTCTGCTATGGTATGTAGGATGGTCCTTGCTCTTGCATCAAAGACTGCCCTCTTTTTTATCTCTTCTTCATCTACATCTTCAACCTTTCCTTTCTCCACATCCTCTTTCCAGTTCTGGTATGCAATCTCAACAAAGACCTTTGGAGGAGAGAATGAATGTCTATCTACAAGCTTGGAAAGAACCAGGGAAGGTAGTATCTTTTCCATGCTCTTTTCTCTCCTGTCAAAAAGGGTTTTCTTCACATCCTCCCTCAACTCTGCTAAGGTCTCAAACCCTAACCTCTTTGCAAACTGATCATCAAAAGGTGGAACTCTTATCTCTTTTATCTCATTTATTGTAATCCTGTAAGTAACTGATCTGCCTGCAACTGAAGAATACTGATAATCAGGTGAGTAGTTAATCTTCATCTCTACCCTTTCACCTATTCTTTTATTTATCAATTTTCTATTAAACTCTTCCGGAACCGTATCCTTTCCAATAATAAATCCAAAGTTTGTAACTCTTTCTGGTCGCAAAATCCCCCTTTCTTTTTTGAGGTAATCATAGTCTATGACAAGATAATCACCAGGTACAGATAGCCTAACAACCGGTATATAGGTGGCATGGGAGAACCTCATCTCTTCCAACGACTTATCAATATCCTCTTCTGTTACCCCTGGGACCTCTATTGTAATGTCTTTATCGTCAATCTCAATATCTGGCATCACCTCAAATGATGCAGTAAAGGAAATTTTCGTATCTTTTTCTTTTATATCATTTAGTGTAGCCTTCGTCAAGGGAACTATCTCTCTCTTCTTTATTACCTCAAGATATGCATCTTTACATACATCCTCAATAGCTTCCTGCCTTAGTGAATCACCAAGCATCTTCTTTAGGACAGCAAGAGGGACCTTTCCCTTTCTGAAGCCATCTATGGACGCCTTTTTTGAATACCTTTTTAGAATATCTTCCTCTTTTTTAATAAGAGAGGAGGATGAGGCTTCTATCTTCAGAGTTCTCTCTGTCTCAGATAGTTTTACAAGTTTTGATATCACTCCTTCCATTTGAGGCCATTATAACATAAAAATAGAGAAAAGTCAAGAAAAAAATGAGGGGAAAAGGAGAGAGAAATCAGAAGAAAGGGGGAAAGAAAGAGATGGACAATTGTAGGTAAATAAATATTAGAGAACACAAAGTGTCTGCAATACGGAGTGTCTGTAACTTGAATGCACAGAGAATAAGATGAAATAAAAAATCTCTATCTCTCTGTGTCCTCTGTGGGTTACACTACAATTTCATAAGCAATCAAGCAAAAATTAAATCATTTATGTTACTGTCTACTAACTATACACTGAATTTTGTTGTTTGTCAAGTGTCATATCAGTTTTTCTCTCCAGGTCTTTGGTGCCCTTCTATCGTCTATCTCCAAGGTTTCCATATAGACTGGCTCTTGAGATCCAAGTTTCTTTGCCCATTCTATCGTCTTTCTTATACCATCCCTCAATGTAAAGTTCTCTTTATATCCAAGCAGTTTTTCTGATTTCTGGTAGGTAGAGTAGGCATATTTTACCTCTTTTGGACGAGATGGGAGGTATATTACCTCCGCCTCTTTGCCAAACTCCTCCATAACAATTTTTGCTGATTCACCTATTGTAACAGGCTCCATACCGCCTATGTTTATCACCTCACCCACACAACTATTAAAAAAACCTGCATTGACTACTACCGGGTTAACATCCATTATATAACTGAATGCCCGCATCTGCTCCCCATCTCCATAAATATAGATAGGTTTATTCCGCAGAAGTGCATTTATCCATATTGCAAGAACATTTCTGTATGGGTCCGCAAGGTTCTGTCTCTCTCCATAGACATTATGGGGTCTCAAGATTACATACTTAAATCCATATACATCAGCTAAAATCTCTGTCACCTCCTCCACCGCGGACTTATTTACTCCATAGACATCGTCTGGTAATCTGGGCATTGACTCATCAAATGGTGGTTTCTGGCAACCATATATACTCATAGATGATGTGACAACAACCCTTTTTATCCCCTGATTTATACAGGGGGTGAGAACATTTATGTATGCAAGGAGTCCTCTCTCTGTGCAGTTTATTGGTGTGAACTGGCTTCTTCCCTCTGTTGCATCTGCGGCCAGATGATAGAGGATATCAGGTTTGACATCTGATATGATATTCTCAATCTCTTTTCTATCCCTCAAATCAGCCTTATAAAACTTTGATTTGGGGTTCACATTTCTGATGTAACCACCGGAGAGGTCATCTATCCCGAAGACCTCTTCCCCCCTTTCAATGAGGGAATCAACAAGCCAGCATCCCATAAATCCAGCAGAACCTGTAACAAGAACTCTCGCCATAATCTCTCCTTCAATAAAGTTACACTAATCTACTTTTTGTCAACTTTTCTTTGCGATAGGAACCCACCACCTGTAATAAAAACTTTCATCCCTATTATCCTCCTTGATGTTAAGGTATTATCAATAACTTAACCGCAGAGAGCACAGAGAATGCAATTTAGAGTTTTTTTCTAAAGCGGTAGATTCTTACTTTATACTCTATGGGAACATTATAGCATATTCTTTTAAATTTGTCAAGATTTTTCTACTGCCTTGTTAACTCAAAGATAAAATTGCAGTAAGCCAATTTTTACTTGACTTTTAGGCATTTCTGTGTTATAATTCCTTCTGATAAATGCTTGCCTTTGATTAACAAAATCTTACAAAGCTTAAGTGTCCTCCTTATAGAATCCTTTGCTATTTTCGTAAGGAGAATGCATCTAAACGGAAGTCAAGATAGAAGAATAAGGTTAAAGAAGAGACAGTAAAACAGGAACTTAGAGAGTCTTTTTATGCAGTGGAGAAACAAGACATAAAATCTATCAAAAGAAAGCGAATACCTTTGATAGAAAGATGAAAGTGTATTTCCCTATTTTAAATTCATACGCAAGAGTTGATGAAGATGTTGACCTTGTTTCCGAGAAGAAGGGTGAGACAATAGCGATTGAAGGGGCTGCGACTGTTGAATGATATGTTGTATCACCACATAGCTTTTTCCTATAGGATGGAGGAGCAGGGATTATGATATAGATACCAAGGTATGCTCCAGATAAGGGATATAGAAAGGGTAAAAAAGTTAGGCTCTAACAGTGTTCCCTTAAATGGAAGGTTACCTGCAGGTGAGGAGAGAGTGAAAGATATATCTATGGGAGTATACTTTGTAAAATTGACTACGAAAACAGAATCGGCGACTCAAAAGATAGTTGTTTTGAAACGAGACCCTGTGCCGGGATGGTGGAATAGGTAGACACAGTGGACTTAAAATCCACTGACCCTTACGGGTCGTGTCGGTTCGAATCCGACTCCCGGCATTATCTTACTTAAAAAAATCCGTTTAATCCTCTCTGGTAATAGAACTATCTATAATCTTCATTACCGGGAATATCTGACAGTGTATATCAGTTTTTCTTCTTCACCCCCTGGCACATTCAAGGAAAACTCAATAGTATTTGTATCCTTCTTCTCATACTTATGGCTTGTTTGCACAACCTCCCAGTAGCCACCAGGACGCTCAACTACCTGTACTCTTATTTTCTCATCTTTGCGGTTTCTAATCTCAATCTGATAAGTCTCTTCCCTTACCCTCTCTGCTATCTTCTTTCTATCTATCACCTTACGTTCGCCAACAATATCAAATGCATCCCCTATATATAACCTTACTGTCTCATCCCTCGGTGTATGCTCAATCCTGTCCTCACCTGCAAATAGGAGTGCAGCATCTCTATCTCTCTTATACACCCTTACCCTACCCTCGGGAAGGGGAATTCCAAGTCTGTTTTTCTTAGAGTTCTCAAACTCTAATTTCACTTGCACCCTGTTATGCCTTGTCCCATCGTAGATATAGCGCTTCTCTGTTTTCAGTCTTGTTGGATTTAAAAACCTTATCTGTTTCACCTCATCAGAGCGAATCGTGGTTTTCTCCTTCAAGTCATATAAATGATACTCAAAGAACCTCCGCTCCTCAAATCTTGGTGGCGCCACATCCCTCATTATCATCTCTGCTTTGGCATGTATTGGTCTTCGTCTCTCAACCCTGCGGACCGCTCCAGCAACAACCTTTAGATTTGCATCTTTGAAAGTTGTGCCAGTATGATTTGTAATTGTGACCCATGCCTCAAGTTTCATCTCGGTCTCATTCTCATTCATGATGCCAACATAGTCTGCATGCCAGTTTATCCCATCTGCAAGATAACTGATCTCAACCCTTCTCTTCCCTCCTCTTGTGACATCAAGAAGCCAAACAAGGCTAGGTTTGAGTATGAGTCCCTCTGGAAGTTCTGGAAGGACAATCCCGCCAGGTGGGTCTATCCAGATCTTATTATCCATTTCAATAATTATCCCATCAGATACTGATAAGAGTACTGCCCTCTTTCTCTCCCTCGTTCCTTCGCCCAGATCAATATCAAAAAATATCTCTCTTCCTATATATTTCTCATATAGCTTTCGTACTGAGACAAGGTCATACTCAAAGTTCTGTTCAACCACAGAGACACCTTCTGCTATAAAACTGACGGATGTTGGATCTATTGTGGCTGCAACATCCTCAAATCGGAGCTCCACTCTGCCTTTATTCATATCAAACTTCCTTACCTCATTGATAAGCCCTATGTTATCGTTGTATATAGTGATTCTCACATCAGCAGACAGGGCCGAGACAAAGAAAGGAAGAGTGAGTATAGGCATTAATTTTTTCATATAACCTCCGGCTTAAGTGTAATGAACCTATTATTTCTATAACAACATATTATAGCACATTTTTCTCTAATTGTCAACAAAAATAGCTGTTTCTGTTAACTCAAAGATAAAATTACAAGTAGGTTATCAATATCTCGTCAAACAGATGTTGCATTTTTTTATTTAACAGGGACTTCTAATAGACCTATAAGAGAGAGAATTTTTTAATTGTAGAGGAAATTATACAATAAGTTTTTGGACAGGGACAAATCTATTGCTGTGTTAATAAATGTCTGTATCTTTTTTGGGACTAAGTGCAGGCTTTGTAGGAGAGATTTCCCAGTCCCGACAACATTATAGGGGTTTAAAAATCCCTCCTACAGTTTTGTAATAGAAATGTTACACGGCTTATTATACAGTGCACTAGTCCCTACATTTTAGTTATATTCGTGTAGATTAGAAATTCGCGGATTTTTTTCTTGACATTTGGATATTTAGGATGTATAATTCAAGTGTTAGGTGTCAGGGGACAGGTGTCAGGTAGTTAGTTTGTTAGTTGGATAGTTTGTTAGTTAGTTAGTTTGTTAGGTGGTTAGGTGTCGGGTGTACTGATTACCGATCACTGATTACCGATTACTGCCTACTGCTTACTGTATATATATAGGAGGTATGATGCTAAAAGTAGGTTACTTTGAGGGAACAGACCCAATAGTTTTATCTATTCTCGCCGCAAAAGGGGTTGATACCCTGCCTCTTGGAAACGGAGAAGATGGCTGTGGTAAATATATAGGACATATAACAAAAGAGGACAATATCTCGCTTATTGTGGGATACCTACATAAAGTTATTCCACTTTCTGAACAGCTAAGTAAACCCTCAGATATTCTCTATTCCTGTATAGCACATAATATTCCTGTGATGATTCTTGTGCCGAAAGAATTTTTTGATGATGCAAAAAAGATTCTCGGAGATGCAGCAGAGAAAGTGAAAATCATAGACCCCAAAGACGCACTGGACGAACTGACAAAAATCCTTGGATAGACCTTAAAACCACAAATCCTATAAACTCAAAAGTAGTCTAAAGTAGCCAATAGAGAGTAGTGAGGAGCAAGGAGCGTAAAGCGATAAATTGCTAATTTTGTATTGTTCCCTGCTTACTGCTTACTTTTACAACGGGGGGGGACCCATGGAAGAGCTGAATCCATTTAAGATAGCACAGGAGCAATTGGATAAGGCAGTAAAGTTGCTTGGGCTTGATTCTGCTACCCATGCAATACTGAGAGAACCTATGATGGAGTTTCACTTTTCAATTCCTGTAAGGATGGACTCCGATGAGGTCAAGATATTTAAGGGGTTCAGAGTTCAGTATAATAATGCAAAGGGCCCTTGTAAGGGAGGTTTAAGGTTCCATCCAGAGGAGACCATAGATACAGTAAGGGCACTTGCTGCCTGGATGACATGGAAGACAGCAGTTGTGAACATACCATTAGGAGGCGGAAAAGGTGGAGTTATATGCAATCCTGAATATCTCTCAGAGAGGGAGATTGAGAGGCTCTCAAGGGGATATATTAGACAGGTTGGAAAATTTCTCGGGGTGACAAAAGATGTCCCCGCACCAGATGTCAACACAAACCCACAAATTATGGCGTGGATGATGGATGAGTATGAGACCATAAGTGGGGAGAAACATCCATGCGTGATAACTGGTAAGCCTATCCCACTTGGTGGTTCTGAGGGTAGAAGAGATGCCACTGCAAGGGGCGGTATATACACAGTAAGAGAGTCATGTAAGCATCTTGGGATAAACCCAGCAAATGCAACTTATGCTATCCAGGGGTTTGGAAAGGTAGGAGGGTCTGCTGCCACACTGCATCAAGAGATCCTTGGTGGGGGGCAGCTTGTAGCTATTTCTGACATCAATGGTGGAATATATAATAGAAACGGTTTTGACCCTTATGAACTGATAGAATGGATGGTAGAGACGAAACGGTTTAGAGGTTTTCCATCCGCAGAGAAAGAGATTACCAATGAGGAGCTTCTTGAACTTCCTGTTGATATTCTCTACCCAGCTGCAGTGGAGAATGTGATAACAGAAAAAAACGCAGGAAATATCAGGGCAAAACTGATCTGTGAGATGGCAAATGGTCCAACCACTCCTTTGGCAGATAAGATTCTCTATAAAAATGGTATATTTGTCATTCCTGATGTCCTTGCAAATGCTGGTGGTGTTATAGTCTCATATTTTGAACAGGTCCAGAATACCTATAACTTTTACTGGGAGCTAAAAGATGTCCAGCATATGCTTGACCAGAAGATCACAAAGGCATTTAAGGATGTCTATGCAATGCATAAGAAGAAAGAGATAGATATGCGCACAGCAGCCTATCTTGTAGCAGTTAAGAGAGTTGCAGATGTTATGAAGCTCCGGGGTTGGGTCTGAGAAACGGTTTGCGTGTTTGCGAAGTGCCGAAGACATTTAGCGAAGCGTCGTAAATACGTTGTTATACGCCGTTGCTTGTTCTTCGCAAACCTCAATGAAAAATGAAAATATCAAAATGCAAATTGCAAAATTATTTATTCTTCGCTGTAACATGTCGCTTCGCTCCATTGAAAAATGAAAATTGCAAAAGTCAAAATTGATTATGCTTGGAACAATACTTCCTTGTTTCCTTTGGTTTTTAATTTTTCAATTTGCACTTTTCATTTTACATTGAGCGATGGCGTATAACGCCTTTATCTGTCTCTACATTTATATTAGTCCCAGTTCGCCAGTATCTAATAGTGGTATGTTTATGGGTAAAAGGGGTTATCGCTATGTTTACTGTATTACCTCTTTTTGATTGAACTGTAAGACTTATACCATCAAGTGCAATACTTGCTTTATCCACAATAGGCCCGAGGAGCCTGTGGGGAAGAGAGATAGTGATACTATCGGCTCTCTTTACAGTCAGTCTTGCTATGCCATCTATATGTCCATAGACAATATGTCCACTCAGTCTATCACTCTGTCTCAATGCCCTCTCAAGATTTAGATAACTTCCATTGTGGAGTAATGAAAGGTTGCTCTGTCGCAATGTCTGATGCATAATAAATGTGGAAAAAGAATCTTTGGATAACCCAGTTATAGTAAGACAGACACCATTTACTGCTACGCTATCCCCTTCCTTTATATCTCTGACCGTAATTCTGGCTTCTACCTTGAGGAGAGTGCCGTTTCCTTTTCTTGTTAGGGAGGCTACCTTTCCAATCTCTTCTATAATGCCTGTGAACATAGTTAAGAATTTAAAGAATCTTGAACATCTGTGTTCTATTAGGACGCAGATAGACGCAGAAGAACAGGATATGTAGGGGCAGGGCTTGCCCCTGCCCAATAGGGTAACCGCAAGGGT
>CAYRBN010000028.1:0-15724 GCA_964422625.1 uncultured bacterium
CTCTGTTCCATCAGCACATATAACCTGTCCCGCATGAATTGATAGACCGACCCCCACCCCCCCCCCTTGATGGAGAGAGACCCAGGTTGCACCGGATGCAGTGTTGAGTAACGCATTTAGCACCGGCCAATCTGCAATTGCATCAGAACCATCCATCATACCCTCTGTCTCCCTGTATGGTGATGCAACCGAGCCTGTGTCAAGATGGTCCCTTCCTATCACAATAGGCGCTGATAGCTCCCCTCTCCTTACCATATCGTTTATTATAAGCCCAAATCGTGCCCTCTCACCATAACCGAGCCAGCACACCCTTGCAGGCAACCCTTGAAATGGCACCCTCTCCCTCGCAAGTTTTATCCACCTTGTGAGTGGCTCATCATCTTTGAACTCTCTTAACAGAACCTGGTCAAGCTTATATATATCCTTTTTATCACCTGAAAGTGCTACCCATCTAAAAGGACCTTTGCCCATACAGAAAAGTGGTCTTATATACTCTGGGATAAACCCTGGAATATTGAATGCCCCCTCCACCCCTGCCACCTTTGCCTGCCCCCTGATATTGTTCCCGTAGTCAAATGTAATAGCACCTTGCTTTTGCATCTCAAGCATAGCGGTCATCTGACGGGCAATGGATTCGTAAGACCGCTTTATATACGCCTCTGGGTTTTCCTTCCTCAGTTCCAACGCATCCTCATAATCCATCCCCCCTGGCACATACCCATTCAGCTCATCGTGTGCAGATGTCTGGTCTGTGAGTATGTCAGGTATTATACCCCTTCTTAAGAGTTCAGGATGGGTCTCAGATGCATTGCCAATGAGCCCAACAGATAGCGGTCTCTTCTCTTTTTTTGCCTCAATCACAAGTTTCAGGGCAGAATCGAGTGAATCTGTTATAGTATCTACGAGTCCCTGTTTTATTCTTCTCTCTATCCTCTTTTTATCAACCTCAACATCAAGTATTACCCCTCCATTAAAGGTAACAGCAAGGGGTTGAGATCCAGACATGCCCCCCATACCAGCAGTAAGGACAAATTTTCCCCGGAGGCCTCCGCCAAAATGTTTCTCTGCACAGGCTGAAAATGTCTCATAAGTACCCTGTAATATTCCCTGGGTACCTATATATATCCACGAACCCGCTGTCATCTGTCCATACATAATAAGGCCCAATGCCTCAATCTTTCTAAAGTAGTCCCAGTTTGACCATTTTGGAACTAAAAGAGAGTTAGCAATAAGCACCCTCGGTGCGGACTTAAAGGTCCTAAAAATACCGACAGGTTTCCCCGACTGCACAAGCAGTGTCTCATCCTCTTTCAGTTCTTTTAATGACCGAACTATTGCATCAAAACAGTCCCAGTTCCGTGCCGCCTTTCCACACCCTCCATATACAATCAGTTCCTCAGGAATTTCTGCAACATCAGGGGATAGGTTATTCATAAGACACCGAAGTGGCGCCTCTATCTGCCAGTTTTTACAAGAGAGATTGGTTCCTGTTGGTGGGATGATAATACGATTCATAAAGATGGTTATCGGTTATCAGTTATCGGTTATCGGTTATCGGTAAAGACCAACCTTAAAGACATAGCAGCAGGGTAGGGACAACCCTTGTGGTTGTCCGCAACAACTATCGGACAGGGATAAACCCTGTCCCTACATTGTCCGGCTATCGGGCAGGGGCAAGCCCTGCCCCTACATATCGAGGGCAGAAGCCCTCTCCCACATTGACAGTATGAGAAGTGAGGCAAGATGCCTCACCTGTTGACAATCGGTCAACCAATTACCGATTACCGATAACCTCCCCTACGCTCTACGCCCTACGCCCTACCCCCTCTCCTCCCACATCCTTCTCTTAAATAGATTATAACCTATTACCCCCCCAATGGTGAAGGAAAAAGGCACAATATAATATCTATAAGGGTTGTTATCCCTTATCATCATATTGCTTGCAATCCCAAAAAGGAGCCCGCCGAGAAAGGTGGGCAAGATATTCCCCTGCCCAAACATTTCTCCAATAAGATATGTAGATGTTGTTGATAAAAGAAGGGCAGAAGATAGTGCAACTGTGCGGCTTCCCTCCCTGCCTAAATCAAAGAGAAGAGCGGCATTATATCCTACTGCCCATCCCACAAAACTTCCTGCCACCCCCCCTCCTATCTGCATAGCATATTTGCTGTATTGAGGAAAGGTTGGTTGAGCATGAGCAATTATGAGGGTATATATTATAGGTAACATTAGAGACAGTTATTCGTTATTCGTTATTCGTCATTCGTTTCCTTTTTCCTTTATCCTTCATCCTTTATCCTTCTTGACTACAACACCACCGGCATAAGGAGATATACTACCTCCTCCCCCTCTGTCTTGGTCTCGGGAAGGAAAACTCCTGCATGCACACCATCTTTCAACATTATCTTGATATTCTCGGTCCCTATTCTTGAAACTACCTCGGAAAGATAGATAATATTATATCCTACATCAAACTCCTCACCCTCATATCTGCATTCGAGATCTTCATTTGATTCACCAACCTCTGATACAGTCCCCACAGAGAGCTTTCCCTCTGAAATCCTTAACCTGACCATTCTGGTCAGAGGGTCGGATATCACATTTGCCCTTCTCAATGCACCAAGAAACGCCTCCCTGTTCATAATGATTATCCTATCATTATCCTTCGGAATCACATCCTCATAATCCGGATAATCACCCTCAACCAATCTTGATACCAGAACCGTATTCTCTGTATAAAAACCTATCACCTGCTCCTCTATTCTGATCTCTATACTACCTGTCAGCTTACTGGCAAGTCTTGCTGTCTTCTCTGATAGAATCACACTCTTCTCCGAACCAACCTCTCCCTTTTTCTCTACATATGCAAGCCTATGCCCATCTGTGGCAACCATACGCAAATAGTTGCTTCCAATCTGTAGAAGGGCACCCTGTGGAACAGATGAATAACTATCATGTGGAATAGCAAATATACTAAGATCTATAACCCTCTTGAGCAATGCCCCATCAATTGTAACCCTTTCTCCTTCTTTAACGGCGATAACCTCAGGATAGTCAGCCCTTGGTATAGACTGGAGTCGGTAGCTTCCTCTGCCACATTTTATAGAGACAGAGTTTTCTCCACTCTTAAAATTCACCTCCTCATCAGGCAATTCTCTTACTACATCATAGATCTTTCTTCCTGGAACTGTAATATCCCCCTCCTCTTCAATCTCTGCATCTCCAATCGCAGTAACTGCCATCTCCGTATCCTGCCCTGTGATATATATTCTGCCTGCCTTCACCTCTAATAGGATATTGGAATAGACAGGGATACTACTCTTTTCCGGCACTATTGGATGAACCAGTGAAAGCATACTTGCCAGATTCTTTCTGTTAAATTTTACCTTCATAAAACCTCCAATCACAGATAAGCACCAAATTCAAAGTTACAAATTCTAAATAAATCCAAAATCCAAATGTTCAAAATTCAAAACTGTTTTGCTTTTTCTAAAATAGCAGCAAAAATTTTCACTAGCTCGGTTGTTTCTTGTAATAAAGGTTCTATTCGTTCTTTAAATGCTAAATTCGCTTCTATGATTAAATTTAACCAATAGATAGTCTCTTTTCCTTCTTTCCTGCAAACTCTAATTCTGTATCTAAAGTCCTTTTTAGTTTCGGTTTCATTAGCCTCACGATAATTAGCTCCTATTGATGTTCCAGAACGAATTATTGGGTCAATCAGTTTGAAATTTATCGTATTTTTCGGTAAGGCTTTTGATAAGTGAATAATTCTTTTGCCAAACTCAAGTGTTCTCTCCTCTAAGTCATACTGTTTTGAATTTTGAATTTTGGACATTGTAATTTATTTGGAATTTGTAATTTTGGATTTTGAATTTATTATTCTATTTTACCACAGAAAACCGAAAAATGCAAGCTTTTTTTCCACAATCCTTTATCCTTTTCTTCGAACCTTCCATCTCTTTTCTATATATGAGAGTGCAGAACTTTTTGTTAAGAGATTGCCGAGCAGTCTCTCTGCCTCCACCCTCTCCAAAATTTCTCTAAAAATTGGACCCGGGGTAAAACCAAGTGCTATCAGGTCATTGCCTGTTACAAGTCTATCTTTGAACTCCTCCTTTTTAGTCAGCAGTTCCATGACATCCCTTGTTAGATTTATAAGACCTCCTGATATACTGTTAGAGGACGAAATCTCATCAGCGAGGCAGAGAAGAAGGAGCCCCGGGATGGTCTCTCCTGCAGAGGAGATGAGTCGGACGATTGCCTTTCTCGTATAATGACCTGATGATGCAAGGAGATGTGGTCTCATATGGTCAATTATCAGTCTGTTAATTATAGCAAACTCGTCCTTTGACAGCTTTAACTTTTTTATTATCTCAACCCCTGCCCTCTCATGCCCATAGAAGTGGATTCTGTCTCCTGCAGGCTCTATTGTCTTCGGCTTGCCTATATCGTGAAGCAGACAGGCGAGTTTCAGTACTGTTCTATTATCTTTAAGGTATTTATCAAACACTTCCTGGTGTGGCAACGATGAAATATCCATCTCCTCAAGTGCCTTTACTGTATTTATAGAGTGCAGGATAAGGTCTCCATAAGGTTTATTCTGGGGAACGCCTGAGAGGGCTCTAAACCCAGGAATTATCTGAGAGAGAAGCCCTATATTCTCCATCTCCATCAGTACCTGCCAGCTGTTCTCTCCTTTTAGAATGAAAAAGAGCTCACTCTTTACCCTCTCTCTTGCTATCTCATCTAATTTCCGCACAAATCTTTTCATAATATAGCCTGTTCTTCTATGTATATGAAATAGATAGAGGCTTTTGAACCTGAACGCCCGAAGTATCCTCAATGGATCATCACTTATGTTCTTATCACTCATCGTCCTGATTATTCCCCTTCTCAGATCTGATTTACCTCCACAAGGGTCTATAATCCGTGACCATGGTAGGCGCAGACCCATAGAGTTTATTGTAAAGTCCCTTCTTCTAAGGTCGCTCTCTATATCCGCCCCACCATTAAAGTCAAATATAAGATTGCCGAGCACAACCCTTGCCTCGTCTCTTCTCTTATCAAGTAGGACAAGAGTGCCTCCTCTCTTCTTCTGGAATTCCCTTGCAGATTTTAGACCACTGCCTACCACAAATATATCAAAATCCTTTGTCTCCCTTTTGATTAAAAGGTCTCGGACAGTTCCTCCAACAAGATAGACCTTCCTCTTCTTATAAAGGAAGGATAGTGAAGATATTATATCATTCATAGCAAGACGGTTATTAGTTATTAGTTATTGGTTATTAGGTTATTTCATCCTTCATCCTTCATCCTTTATCCTTTATCCTTTATCCTTTATCCTTGTCCCACCTATCACCTAACCCCTGCCCATATTAAAAACCTATCTCTCAGTGGCTCTCTCATAGTGCGAACGGTTAGCTTATCTCTCTCTATTCTTACCAGACAAGCTCCATCTCTATCTGTCCTTATCACCCTACCATGCTTTTTATACTCCTCTATCATTTTATCGTTGGGTAGGCCCCATCGGTTTCTCCCAACAGATACTACTATTACATCAGGTTTGACAAGATCAAGAAAGTAGGGGTCCCTTTTACCGCCAAAATATGGTGCCTTCATTATATCTGCCCTCTCAACTACCCCACCAATATTCTCCACCTCTCCAGTCCAAAGAATTCTGTAACCATCTACATTGAGAGATAGGACAAGAGAGGCATCCTTTATATATGAAGGAATCTCTGTTCCGGGGTTTTTTACCCTGAAGGGTCCTATCCTATCCCCTGATTTTATAAATTGGTATGGAATCTCTTTTTCTTTTATAGTATTCAACAACCTTCTATACCCCCACGACCTATACGGAATGAATGGAAGAGCAACCCCTTTCACCCGAAAATTTTCCAGTATATGAGTAAGCCCTCTTGAGTTATAGGAGAGGGGGGATGTGAGGAAGATAAGTGATATATCATTTATCCCCTTGCTTCTCAATAGATTGACAGTTTCATCCGCTCTGCCACAATCAATAAGGACAACATCTCGTCCCAGCTCTATCACTGTAGAGTTGGACATCCCTGCATCAATGAATGTGATAGAAACTCTCTCGTTGTAAAGCCTGTAGAAGTTGGTTGCCAGAACCCAGACAAGTGCAAGAAGGACACCAACGATGAACGGTTTGATAGAGATATCCACCAATTTTCTTTTGACAAAAGAATAGAGAATATTTACCCCTGTTATGAGAAGAAAGAAATAGAAGAAGAGAAAAAGAAGAGACGGAGAACCTATCCAGAAATGGCCATAAGGAATCATCCCGAAAAACTGGACAGTGTAAAGCGTTACCCATGCCCCAGCATAAGCTGCAGAGGCAAATATACCTGTCAATGTAGCTATTCCAAGTAGGTTGACTATGAAAAGAAGAAACCCTGTAAGTATACAGAACCCTGTAAGGGGTATAACAAAGAGATTTGCAATGAGTGCAATTACAGGCAGACGGTAAAAGTGATGAGCAACAAGGAATGTAACCCCTAATTGTGCCGAAAGCGATACAACAAATGGTCTAATAATTAGATTGTCAATCCATCTATTTTTAACACTTATAAGTTGATAGATCTTTGGATAGAGGTATATTATACCCATCACTGCTCCGAATGAGAACTGGAAACTGACATCAAAAAGTGCTTGCGGATTCCATACAAGTATGATAAAAGCGGCAACAGAAACGATCTGGAGGCTAGCTGTCTTCCTTCCCCAACAGACCAGAAATAGGATGGACATTATGGTCGCCCTGACAACGGATGGATGAAGGTCTATCATAACTGCATAGAGAATAAGAGAGAGAGAGACTATTATAATCTTTGCAAGATTGGGAAGCCTGAATAGGCTTACAATAAGAAAGAGTATCCCTGTTATTATACCGACATGGAGACCCGATACTGCAAGTATATGAATAACCCCTGTATCCCTGAAAAGCTCCATAATCTGAGGGGGTATCCCTCCCCTCTCTCTTATGGTTATCCCTTTAAGGAAAGCGCCCGGGTTTCCCCCAATATTTCTGTCTATGGTAACTCTTATGTAGTCCTTTACCCTTCCTGCTATAGAGATAAATCTGTTCCCAAAACCATCACCCACCTTTTTTAGACTGTCAGGGAATATTATCCCATAAATATCCCTCCTTGCAAGCCAGCTCCTGTAATCAAACCCCCCGGGGTTTCTTAGAGGGGGTGGAGATCTCAGTCTGCCATAAAGAACTACCCTCTCTCCATAAGCTATATCCTCTTTCAGTGTAACCCTTATCCTTCCAGTTAAGGGGAGGGTGTCAGGCTCCATTATAATAGACTGTACGGTAACTATAACAAATGTTTTCCCGGGTCTCCTCTCAGGCAGAGAAGAGACATCACCCATAATGGCGCGGTCTCTTTTTAGGTCCGTAAAATATCGGACATGATTCTGTGGCCATATCCTGGTTCTCCCTTCATAGTAAAGAGAGCCAAATACTGATATTAGAAGGAGACAGAAAATATCCCCCCTGTTAGGTCTTCTATCAGAGAGGATAAGAGCGATAAAAAATAGAACTCCAAGGAGGGAAAGAATAGATATAAGAGAGATGAGGCTGTCTGCAAAATGTCCCGAGACTATGCCCAGAGAAAGGGAGAGGGTGATATAGAGGAAGGGAAGTTTTGTCATAGCAGGTTCTTTAGTTGACAGTTGACAGTTGACGGTTAACAGTTAGAGAAAGTTGACGGGTAGAGAAAGTTGACAGGTAGAGATCTGCCAACTGTGAACCGTCAACCGTGAACCGTCAACCGTCAACTTTATAATACCTAAGACAGAGTGCCTCGAACTTCTCTTTGAATACTTCTTTTGAAAACTTGGTTGCATGTTCTCTTATTCTAATTGGGTCATACTTTCCTCTATCAAATCTTTGGACTGCCTTCACAAGGGCATCAGTGTCTTGTGGCTCAAAGAATTCGCCTGTAACCCCCTCTAACATACTCTCCAAAAGCCCCCCCCCTCTATAGGCTATCACAGGGGTAGAACAAGCAAATGCCTCCACAGGTACTATCCCAAAGTCCTCAAGACCGGGAAATATAAGAGCCTGTGCCCTTCTCAAATAACTTCTCACCTCTTCATCAGAGACCTTGCCAAGAAAGTGTATATTCGGTTTTGAAAGCCTCTCCAGTTTCCCCCTCTCGCCGCCCTCACCTATAATAAGAAGGGGAAGCCCCAGTTTATTAAATGCCTTGACTGCGATATCTATCTGTTTATACGGTCTGAGCCTTGATACAACGAGAAAAAAGTCCTGGACCTTAACTCTCTGATCCGGGGTAAAAAACGATGTATCACAGGGAGGATGAACAATATCTGCATCTCTCCTATAGTATTTTCTGATTCTTCTCTCTACCTCGTGTGAAAGTGTGATGATCTGGTCAGGTCTCTCTGCTGCCATCCTATCCCACATACGAAGGTAGTTTGCCCCGAATCGGAAGGCCATCTTCTGCCCTCTATTTTTTATCGTATTTATCCTTTCATAATACCTCCCCCAGACAAAGCGCATAGGGTTCAGTATATATGATATGTGACAGGTGCCGGGGCTCGTTATACACCCCTTTGCCCAGGCACTCGATATAGATACAACAAGGTCAAAAGGGGAAAGATCTATCTGTTCCACTGCTGTTGGAAAAAACAGGATGTATTTCTCGTACTGTGAACGGATAAATGGAAGTCTCTGGATAAATGTAGGGGTAATTCGCAGATCTTTGAAACGGGGAGGAAGTGATGAGGGAGCTGTCAAGATAGTATAAACAGGTGCAGAGGGAAATATCTCATGAACTGCCCATAGCACACGTTCAGCACCACCGAATTGATTTAGATAGTCATGAACAATAGCAACTCGCATAAGCGCTCTGCTTCAAATCGGATATAATCAAGGAAAAAAAAAGATAAAAAGCACACAGATGGACACAGATTGAATAGATAGGCACAGATTTATTATATTTGTGGAAATCAGTTTTATCTGTGAAAGCCTGTTCCTGACAGGCTCAGGAATCTGTGTGCTATGCAACCAAAAAACTGAATAGAGTTTAGAGTTCAAAGATCACCTTTCACAATAAGAGAGTCCCCATCTTTTCCTATTAGAATCCCTCTCACATCTTCCAGTTCTGAAAGGAGGGAATCCCCTCTCTCAAGCCCCATAACCATAAGAGCGGTTGCAAGCCCATCTGCAAAGAGCGCACTCTCCGTTATCACTGTAACAGCAATAGCCCCATCTGTGGGGTATCCTGTGCTCGGGTCTATTATATGGTGAAATCTCCTTTCATCCCTTATAAAATAGCTCTCATAGTCCCCTGATGTAACAATAGATGTATTCTTTACCTCTATAACTCTTTCTAATCCTTTGCCTCGTGGATGTCTCACACCTATATTGAATGTTCTATTACCAAATACCTTTATATCTCCACCACAGTTTACAAGCCCTGCCCTCACTCCATTTTCTATCAATACCTGAACAGCCAGATCGGTGGCATACCCTTTTGCTATTCCAGAGAGGTCAATACGCATCCCCTCTGGGATTCTTATCTTCCCCTCTGTGGTATCTATCTTTCTATAATCAACAAGAGCCTTTGCCTTCTTTATCTCTTCAGGAGCTGGGTCTACATCGTCCCTGAAACTCTCCCAGAGATCCATAATGGGACCGCAGGTAATATCAAAGGCACCCTCTGTAATATCTCCGACTCTGATTGCCTCCTTTACTATTCGTATTGTATGGGGACTTGGAATGAAATCCTCACCCCTGTTTATCCTTGAGACATCACTGTGGGGTGAAAAGAAGCTCGCCAGTGAATCTATCTTCTCAATAGCACGAAATGCCTCCCGAACAGCCCTTCGTGGGGTTCCACCCCTGTAATAGACCGTTATCTCGCACTCAGTGCCCATCAAAAACCTTCTCTCAGTGTATCTCTTTGTGCGAAACAGGGGAAAAAATATAAGAGAGCAAATAGCAATTAATAATATAGCTATGAATATCCGTCGGGACATATAATAAGCGTAAAGCGTATGGCGTATGGCGTAAGGCGTAAGGCGTAAAGCGTAAGAAAGTAGGCAGTAAGCAGTTATTGGTTATTAGGTCAAATCAGGTGATAGGTGTTACAAGGACGGTTATTAGTTATTTGTTATTTGTTATTGGTGGGTTATTACGCTCTACGCCTTACTCACTACTCACTACTCACTACTTATTTAGACCTTTTGACCTTCTAACAAACTAATCAGAAGTTCGGTGCATCTCACCATATCCTCCAGACTTATGTACTCCTCTTTTGTGTGGACATTCTTCATCCCTGTTCCTAATATCACCGTTTTGATCCCTTTTTCGTTAAATATACTGGCATCACTCCCTCCCCCACCAACACAGGGTTTGATATCAATACCCACTGAAGAACCAGCATCAAAGACCCGTTTTACAAGCCCCTCTCCCTCTTTTATCCTAAAGGCATCGTACTCTCTTCTTATATCATATCTCACCTCTGGTATCACAATCTTCCCATCTATCTCCTTTTGAAAAATTAGGGCACTTTCTTCAAACTTTGATACAATCTCTTTTGTCTTCCCCTCAAGTTTATTCTTATTATGGGACCTCACCTCTGCTTTTAATTCAACAGAGCCTGGCACAATATTGGTGGCAGTCCCCCCCCTTATCACCCCGATGTTTGCTGTAGTCTCTCTGTCTATCTGTCCCAATTCTATCTTAGATATAGCATCTGATGCCACCTTTATGGCATTTATACCATTAGAGGGAGAGACTCCTGCATGGGACTCTCTGCCATGAACATCTATAACAATCTTATTATGATAAGGAGCACCTATTACAACTGCAGAAGGAGATTCACTATCTACCGCATAACCCATTTTTGCCCTTATCCTACTATAGTCCAGATTCTTTGCGCCCAAAAGTCCAGTCTCCTCACATACTGTAAAAACAATATCAATAGGAGGATGTGGAAGCCCCTCATCTGTAATAACCCTCAATGTCTCTATTATACAGGCGATACCGGATTTATCATCTGCTCCAAGCACACTATTACCATCACTCCTTATGATGTCATCTTCAACAATAGGGACAAGGTCCTCTGTCGATTCAACTGTATCAAGATGTGCATTTAGCATAAGTGGTGGCAGGTTCTCATCTCCTTCAAGATGTGCTATAAGATTCCCTGTATCACCTCCTGTCACCTTGTTTGCAGAATCAAACCCTACAGAAAGCCCAATATCCTCAAGGATAGAAGAGAGATAAAAAGCCAGTGCCCTTTCTTTCCCTGCAGGACTGCTCATCCGCAACAACTCTATAAATATGGATTTTAATCTCTCTTTCTGTAACATCCCTCTACCCCCTACGCCCTACGCTCTACGCCCTACGCCTTACGCCCTACGCTCTACGCCCCACGCTCCCCATATCCATATCCATGGTAATAGTGGTATGAACCATAATAGTCTGATTTGGCAGCTTTATTTAAAATACAAGCAAGAATATTAGCCTCAACATCACGAAGAGAGCCTATTGCAGAGATTATCCTCTCTCTTCTGGGACCCCTCATCTGTACAACAAGTATTACCCCATCCGTCATAGACGCAAGAATAAGACTGTCAGTGCAGAAAAGAACAGGAGCAGAATCAATTAAAATATTATCGTAAGAGAGTTTTATCTCTCCTACAATCTTTTTCATTCTATCAGAATCAAGAAGTTCAGGTGGAGATGGAGATACGGAACCGGCTGGAAGGATGAAGAGATTCTCTACACTTGTCTCCCTCACTACCTCATCCAGCCCAACATCCCCTATCAGGAGATCTGTAAGCCCTGGTTTAGAATTCATCCCGAACAATCTGTGTATTGTAGATTTTCTCATATCACCATCTACAATAAGGACTCTCTTGCCTCCGCCTGCAAGAACCACACCAAGGTTCGCCGTAAGTAATGTCTTGCCTTCATCCTCTAGTGTGCTCGTTATGAGCACTGTTTTTGGCGAACCGCCATCCACGGTTAAAAATTTCAGGTTTGTCCTTATACGTTTGAATGTCTCGAGGATAGACTTCTCTTTCATATCATCAGATATAAGCCCCCCCCTGTATAACGGAACTACACCTATTGCAGGCATTGAGAGTTGTTTCTCTATCTCAGAGACCTCTCTCACTGTCGTATCTGCATACTCTGCAAGAATTACCCCTGCAATACCAAGCCCCAACCCAAATACAATGGCAAAGAGGATGTTCCTTCTAACATTGGGGAATACAGGAGCAGTAGGCAATCTTGCTTCCTCAATCACTACTATATCACCCACCTCACTGACCTCTGCAAATCTTGCCTCCTCATACTTTTCAAGGAGCGTCGTAGACAGGCCTGCACTGAACTCATAAGCTCGCTCAAGTGCTGCAAGTTCAAATTCCTTCTCAGGAAACTTCTCAAGTTCTTTTCTATACTCATCCAGCATCTCGTCTGTCACCTTCAGCTTTGTTCCAAGCTCAAGAAGTTCAAACTCTATATCTACTATTTTTTTTGATATATCTTTTATCATCTCAAGTGGATCAACGATGAGCAAGGCATCACCTTTCCTCCCCCTCACCCTCTCCTCTATCTCTGTGCGAATTCTCTCCATTTTATCTTCAATCTCTACTATTCTTGCATGGGTTGGGGAGAGACCTGCCTGGAGATAGAGCCTCTTCTCCTGGCTCAGTCTAAAAAGGTCATCACGGAGCAGACTGAGAGGGACATCCTCAATAGAGGCAAGCGACACCCCGAGTGCCTCATTCTGTTTCTCAATCTCTTTTTTCAGTGCAACCAGTGACTCTTCCTTCATTCTTATCTCTGCAAGTATTCTCTTTTTCTCTGCGGAAAGGTCTGCTACATGTTTTTCAATAGTGGTTCCTCCTGCTCCTGATATAATATGGTGTTTTAGCTTAAACTCCTTTAAGGCACTTTCAGCCTCATCCAGGCTTTCACGTGCAAGGGGGAGAGACGCCTCTATGAACCGTTTTTTCTCCATTACCCTTGCCCTTGCAAGGTCAGCAGATTCCATAGCAAAAGATTGAGAGACCGCATTTGCCATCACCATAGCACCTCTCGGCGTGACATCTGTAACAGTTATCACAATAATATTTGCTGGTCGGATAGATCTAGCAGTGATACGGGTAGATAATTTCCATACTGGGTCAGGAAAGGCAAATATAGAGAGTCCAGATTCATCTTCTCTCAATTTCTCCACTACAGATTCTATCATATCCCTTGACTTGAGAATTTCAAGATAGGTCGCAAGGGATGTTACTTCTTGAAGTATTCGCGTCCCATGTGTGATTGCCGGAGCTGGTTTTATAAGAACCCTGGCTGAAGAGACATATCTCCTTTCCATTCTCTGAGTAAGGAAGTAGGTGATAGTAACAATAGATGCCACTGAAGCTAACATTATCCATTTCCTCCTCCAGAACATCCGTAAATATCTTCTTATATCTATTTCACCTTCCATCTCGGAATTAAAAATTTCAAATTACAAGCACCAAATTACAGACAAATTCCAAATCTCAAGCACCAAATGACAAACAATATCCAAATCTAAATACTAAACTTCTTTGTTTTGACCATTGGAATTTTGGTCATTGGGATTTGTTTGAAATTTGTGATTTGTGATTTACTCATCTGGTTATAGTAGTATATATCACATATAAAAATCCAGCTGTGTAGAATATCTCACTTACAACCCCCATTATCTCCATAAAAGTTCTATACCTTGTCTCCTGAACAAATATCATATCACCTGGCGAGAGCCCTGGTATTTTATCCCTTTTACCTGTCCTAAAAAACTGACCAAGGTCTACATAGATAACTTCCGGTTCAGGAAAAGAACGGACTATCCTTATGTTTGAGACTGATGCGTCTTTTGTTGGTCCACCCGCAAGCGTAACAAGGAGAAGAAGGTCAGAGCCCTCTGGGATTGAATACATACCTGGAGAGCCTATCTCCCCCCATATAGAGACCTTCATCTGGAGCTCCCCCCTGCCGCCGAGAAATGTGTAATATTTCGCAGAGGGAATATCAGCCTGTCCAATAAGAAGAAACAAAAAGAATGTTGTCATCTGTTATTTCCACTTGATTGCTTATGAAATCTTACGCTAACTAATATTAGCACACAGATTTTCACAGATAAAACTGATTTACACAAATATAATTCATTATAAAGATTTTTTTTGAAATCTGTGCCTATCTATTCAATCTGTGTAAATCTGTGTGCTTTTCCTTTTTTTCTTGACAATCATAAAATTCTGTGTTATAATACTACCAAGCCGGGGTGGCGGAACTGGTAGACGCACTAGCTTGAGGGGCTAGCGCCTGTATGGGTGTAGGAGTTCGAATCTCCTCCCCGGCATATAACTACTTCCCCAGTGTCCAAAGTCTAAGAATATAACTTCTTGAAGTGCAGTAGATTGTTACTGCTCCCTGACCAGGGTAATGCACTCCAATAATCCTATAGTCAGTAGATTACTATTCTCTCCTAATCGTTCTGGCAAAGAAAAAACTCCATTTTGTTATTTTCCTCTGTGTCCTCTGTGATTTTATTAACGCATAATTTGGGATTATGTCTCGCATCCCTACGGTAGTCTGATAGATAGACAAACCACTACTGGTTTGCTATCTTGAGATTTTTACCAGTTTGTGTGTCTCTCTGTGGTCTCCTGCGGAAAACTGAACAAAGTATATACCGCTTGCAAGTTTTATTCCCGCCTCATCTCTACCATCCCATGACAGGTGATAGGTGTTAGGTGTCTGGTGTTTGTCTATGAGTCTCCTTAGGAGTCTGCCAGAGATATCATAAATCTCAAGCAAGACATTACTGCTAACCGATAACTGATAACCAATAACAGTCTTCTCCCTGAATGGATTTGGATAGCTTTTATAAATCCGTGTTATCCCTGGTCTGTTTAGCCTTTCCAGAAGTCCAATAGGTGTATCATTTCTCCACCAGACAATGTCATCAGCAGTAGAAGCTGCTCCTAAAACATCCTGGTCCTTGTCTCCATCAAGGTCAGCAGCGTAAACAGCCCACGCACCCTCAAAAGCGGGATCAATAATGACCTTGGTAAATGGAATGTCTGCATAGCTCCTTGTGCCGAGAAAGATTACCCCGGTTATGGATGCTACTATGTACCATCTCCTCCCTCTCGTACTACCCCCCTGTTTATAGTTAGATATTCTCACTTCTCACTACTCCCGTATCATCTAAACATAGGCCCTTACCTCCTTTCTTCAGTTGAGAAACGACTGGAACAAAAAATAAGCTTACCCCCCTATATCTTATCACTATAAAAATGGTAAACTGTTATTGCGGAACTGAAGTTCCGCTACCACATTTTTGGTGGCGGGTCTAAAGACCCGCTACTACACCATTCTCAAGGTAGTTGTGCACTTCTTTGGTGAAAAAGATACGATACAATTAGAATATGCAGTCCGATTTCCCAGCCCTCACATATCACATATAAATATATGTGAGGATATTTTCACATCAGAGGCAACTTTCTAGTATTTCATTATATTTATTATACTACTGAAAAAGGGAAAAGTCAAGAAAAAAATTATTAGTTGAATAGTAAATAGTGAATAGGATTATAATGTGGTGTCAGGACACCACACCAAAAATGATAATCGCAGAAAAAAGAATATGTAGGGGCAGGGCTTGCCCCTGCCCAATAG
>CAYRBN010000029.1:0-15703 GCA_964422625.1 uncultured bacterium
TTATCAAAGCCAACAGTTAGTGGACACGATAAATCGTGTCCCTACATGTGGTCTCTAAAATAGGGGGGTAAAAAACTTGACGACTTTTATTTGGGTTTTTCTCTCTGAAAAACGGTAGGGCAATAGCAAGCAACAGAATGTTTTCTTGGGTTATTATGGACATTGAGAGAGTTTAGAGGTGTTGTAGGAGCACACAGTAGGGATTTGATTTATCAAATCCTAATTTGTTGGACACGATAAATCGTGTCCCTACTCTGCGTTCTCTGCGGTTAATTCTACATAACAATAATACTCATAGGAGGCGATATGAGAAAAGATTTAATCTCTTTTTCAGACCTTACAAAGGAAGAGATTTTTGCTCTGTTTGAACTTTCTGCAGGGCTTAAGAAGAACAGGCTATCTGATGTACTCAACGGCAAGGTTCTTGCTATGATATTTGAGAAGCCGTCTCTTCGTACCAGGTTCACATTTGAGACAGGAATGTATGAACTCGGTGGTCACGCGATCTATCTTGCTCCATCAGATATAGGACTGGGTAAAAGAGAGAGTATCCCTGATGTGGCAAGAAATCTCTCAAGATGGGCAGGAGCAATTATGGCAAGAGTCTATGAACATAAAACAGTTCAACAACTTGCAGAGTATGCAGATATTCCTGTGATAAATGGACTTTCAGACCTTGAACATCCCTGTCAGGTTCTGGCTGACCTGTTTACTATATGGGAGAAGAAGGGGTTCTCTCAACTTAAACTTGCCTGGGTTGGTGATGGAAACAATGTCTGTAACTCTCTTATCATTGCATCAAAAATTCTTGATTTCTCCCTTGCTATCAGCACCCCTCGGGGCTATGAACCCACGATAAATTACAAAAGTATAGATAACCCTATAAAGGCAGTGGAAGATGCAGATATTATATATACTGATGTGTGGACAAGTATGGGACAAGAAACAGAAAGGGAGGAGAGGCTAAAGAGATTTAAGGATTTTCAGGTGAACAAAAAGCTACTCTCTTATGCAAAAAAATCTTGTCTTGTGATGCACTGTCTTCCTGCTCACAGAGGAGAGGAGATAACAGATGAGGTTATTGATGGTTCACAATCAATAGTTTTTGACCAGTCAGAAAATCGTCTTCATACCCAAAAGGCACTTATGTTGAAACTTTTATTAGAAACGGTTCACAGTTGACAGTTCACAGTTGACAGTTCACAGTTGGCAGATCTCTAACCGTCAACTGTCAACTTTCTCTAACCATGAACCTGAGTAACTACGAATAAACTATGTTTCCAACACAGGGAGAGAGAGAAAAGGGTTTACTGGTAGGAGTTCACTTTCCTTATGAGGAAAAGTGGGAAAAGATAGACTCATTAGAGGAGCTTGAGACCCTTGCAAAAACAGCAGGGGTTATCGTCGATGAGAGGGTTCTCCAGAACCTAAATAAACCAAATCCAGGGCTCTTCCTTGGTAAGGGAAAGACAGAAGAGTTACAAGATATATCTTCCCGCCTTAATATAGATACCATAATATTTGATGAGGAACTGACCCCATCCCAGACTGCAAATCTTGAAAAGATTACAGAGACCAAGGTTATAGACCGCACAGAACTCATCCTTGATATATTTGCCCAGCACGCACATACAAAGAGTGCACAGATTGAGGTGGAACTCACACAGCTTCTATATAGACTACCAAGCTTGACAGGAAGAGGTATCTTACTCTCAAGACTTGGAGGAGGGATAGGAACAAGAGGTCCCGGGGAGACAAAACTTGAAACAGATAGAAGAAGAATTAGGACGAGGATAGGGACACTTAAAAAAGAGCTTAAAAAATTAGAGAGAACAAGAAAGATACAATCAAAAAGAAGAAAGGGAGAGAGAAGAATTGCTATTGTTGGATATACAAACGCGGGAAAGACAAGTATTATGAACATCCTGACTCATGCAGGGCTTGAAACTGATAAAAGACTTTTCTCCACACTTGATGCCACTACAAGAGTCTGTTTATTAAATGGGATAAAATATCTTATTACCGATACGATTGGCTTTATAAGAAGGTTGCCTCACAGACTTATCTCATCATTCCATTCAACACTTGAAGAAGCGTTAGTTGCTGATTTGAGACTACATATAGTAGATGTCTCACACCCTTATGTGGAACTCCAGATAGATACTGGAGTGGAGATACTGAATGGTCTCGGTGTGGGAGAAAAACCATCGATTTATGTATTCAATAAGGTAGATATTGCACAAGATGGAATTGGATATCTGAGAAGGAGATTTCCCAACTCTGTCTTCACATCAGCAGTAACCGGAGAGGGAATAGAGGAATTAAAGAGGATGATAGAGGGGCATTACTAGTGCCTTGTTAAATAAGGTGTGTAACATTTCTATTACAAAAGAGGCTGTTTAGAGAGGTGTAAATTTATAAGAAAATTCCAAATAACAAATAACAAAATTCAAACAAATCCCAATGACCAAAATTCCAATGTTCAAAACCAGTAGGAGGGGTTTTCTAACCCCGATAATACCGGGACTGGAAAGTCCCTCCTACAAAACCTGCATTTAACCCCCAAAAAGATACAGACGTTTACTAACACAGCATTAGTAAAAAGAAAAAGTGAACTATTCCCCGACAACTATAAAAACATCTTTTATTAAAAAAATCCACTTTATTATTAAATTTTTATTTTTTTTTCTTGACAAAAGTAAATTTTTATGTTATAATATTAATAATATGAACTTTATTGATAAATGTCCTTTATGTGGTGGTGAACTTCTGGTGAAGAAGTTTGGGTGTAAATATTGTGGAACAGAGGTAACAGGAGCCTTTAAGAGGAATAAATTCAGCAACCTTTCATCTAAACTTCTTAAGTTTGTTGAAGTGTTCATCTTGAATGAGGGTAATATAAAGGGTGTTGAAGAGGCCTTGGGATGTTCTTACCCAAAGGTTAAGGGTATGTTGAAAGAGGTAATTGAAGCCCTGGGGTATGAATATAAGGGAGGGAAAAGCAAAGAGAGAAGAAAAGAGATACTTGACATGCTGGAAATAGGGGAAATAACGCCTAAAAAGGCAACAGAACTGCTGAATAAAATTTAATCAAATTACTCAGGTTCCACACCGGAGGGAAAATGGAGGAATATAAGAGATATACAATAACAGGGGATAAGTTGAAATTGGGCATAAGTCTCGTAAGTTATGATATATCTATTAAAGGTTATAAAGGCGATGAACTCGTAATTGAAGTGGACGATAGAAAGAAGGCGGATAAAAACATTGAGATAGAATTCACAGAAAAGGAACTCAGGATAAAGGAAGAGAAATCTCTTCGCTGGAACAAAGGAGGTAATCTGGTTTTGCATCTCCCAAAGAATGGGATCTACTCAGGAAAGTATAGTTCTACAAGTGGTGATATAGAGGTTAGAGACATATTTTATGAGGGAAAAATCGCTTCTGTCTCAGGAGATATAGAGTTAAAAAAGATAGAAGGAATGGCAGAAATAAAATCCGTAAGTGGGGATATAACACTTGAAGAAGTGAATTTAAGTAAAATAAGCGCTAACAAAGTGAGCGGTAATTTTGATTTCTCAGGTAAACTTTCCCTTTCAGGTGATGGGGGGATAAAAACCGTTTCAGGCGACATTAAACTGGATATTAAATCAGGGGATAATTTACGGTTCTATCTCAAGACATTAGGAGATACTGATATAAATGGAGAATCAATTGAGTGGAAGGAAGAGATGGCAGACTGGAAAAGCCTGACACTGAAATCTGTATCTGGCAGTATAAACCTTACCCTTGATGAAAGTTTGAAAGATGTATATCTGAAAACCTCAAAGGGTATGAAGGGATTTAAGATGAACACTTTCTCAAAGTGGCTGGAAGTTTTTCTTTCTCATATACCTAAGGGTGTCCAGGTTCAAGCAGGTACCTCCAAAAAGGAACATATATCCCGGATTTTGAATATGCTGGAGCATGGAAAAATAGATGCAGAAGAGGCAAAAAAACTTATTGATTCTCTATGATAATATTGAGAATATTTCTTGGCATTATATGGAGCATTCTGTTCCTTGTTTACTGCATTCTTTGTGGGGTTCATATAAGGGAATTTAAGGGAATGAGATTTGTGATACTTGGATTCATCGGGGGGTGTCTTTTCTTCTCCTTTTTTGCATTCCCCAGACTTGTGTTTTTGATTTTAACCGTATTAGAGGTAATTTTATATTTTGTATGGGAATACAAGAATTTTCATTATAGAGTGGAAAAATTCAGTTACAATAAGTTGCAAAAGATGTTTTTTTCCTGGGTCTATATAAGTAATGAGGAGGTAAGAATAAATCTAATTTTCCCCAAACCCCTGACATATCTGGTAATTCTTATAGTTTCAGCAATAAAGTCTGAATTCAAAGGACTTCTCAAGGCAGGTGGAACAGAGATTGAAATAGATGGGGAAGAGGGGTATATTAACATTTATATTTAGATGTAGATGTTTAGGTATCCAGTCCACATTTTTAATTTATTGAAGTTCATTTAAACCTAGATTCGCCACCAAGACATAAAGCCACCAAGTTTTCGGTTCTTTATTCTTTGCGTTAAAGACACTTCGTGTTCTTTGTGACTTCGTGCCTTTGTGGTTTTATCTGTTGACAATATTTAATTTTTTTATGGGGGATGTTATGGAAGAGAGAAGGAGAATATTAAAGATGCTTGAAGAGGGCAAGATTAACACAGGACAGGCAGAGGAACTTCTATATAGCATTGAAAAAAAAGTAGAAGATACGAAGGTGGTAAAAGCAGTCTCTGGCAAGAAACTGAGGATAAAGGTAGAATCTGAAGAAGGAGAGAATGTAAATGTATGCATACCATTATCTCTTGCAAAGATTGCAACACATTTTATTCCAAAAGAGAAACATAAGTCTCTTGAGTCATCAGGGGTAGACATAGAGGCAATCATTCAACATATAGATGAGTTGGGAGATATAGAAGAAGATATTGTGAATGTGAAGTCGGATGGAGAAAAGGTGAGGATCTATATAGAATAAGGAGATGTGAGAAAACTCTTGAAATACCACCCATTGGGAGGAAACTCCCGACCGCACTATACAGGAAGGAAATACAAGCAGTGGCAAACCACTGAGGCTGTACAAAAAAAAACCTGCGGACAACCACAAGGGTTGTCCCTACATTGTAGGAACAGGGTTTACCCCGCACCAGGATTCTGGTGCGGGGTTTATCCCCGTTCGCAGACCCCGTAAATTGACTTCTTGCATGACCTCCACTCCAGGGTAGGGCTTGCATCTGATAGCTATCATCTGCCCGGCAGGACCAATGGCAGATTGGATAAGGGGTTCTGTATGATAGGGACCTCTACATTGTATATTCTTTTTACAATGTCCTCATTTATTATCTTCTCGGGTATCCCTTCATACGCAATGCTCCCATCCTTCACAACAACAACCCTCTCACAGTGTTCTGATGCGAGATTGAGGTCATGAAGAACTGTTACTATGGTAATCTCTCGTTTCCTCAGCAGTGAGAGAAGTCTGAATATCTCTATCTGGTGATTTATGTCAAGATGTGTTGTAGGTTCATCCAAAAGGAGTATCTTTGGTTCCTGGGCAATAGCTCTTGCTATAACCACCCTCTGTAGTTCACCTCCTGATAGTTCATCTATCCTTCTCTCTCTTAACAGGAGTGTATCTGTCAGTTCCATTGCCCATCTTGTTATCTCATAGTCCCTTTTTCTGTTCTTTTTATGGGCATACCTACCCATAAGCACAACCTCTTCACATGTGAATGGAAAGACAAAGGATGAAACCTGAGGGACATAACCTATCTCTCTTGCAAGTTCCTTCCTTCCTATAGATGTAATATCTCTTCCTGAAAGAGACACCTTTCCTTTCCAGGCTTTGAGAATACCGCAGATAGAACGGAGCAATGTGCTTTTGCCACCCCCGTTTGGACCGATGATGCCAAGAAACTCATCCTGCTTCACCTTGAGAGAGAGGTCTCTTAAAACAGGTGTTTGCTTATATCCAACAGTAAGATTGATAATATCAAGCATAACTACAAATAAATTCCAAATTACAAGCACCAAATTACAGATAAATTCTAAATCTCAAGCACCAAATAACAAACAAATACCAAATTGCAAGCACCAAATAGCAAATAATATCCAAATCCCAATATTTAAATCCCAAACTTGTTTTGAACATTGGAATTTTGGTCATTGAAATTTGTTTGAAATTTGTTATTTGTTATTTGGAATTTGCCCCAACAATGTATGTAACCAGTGTATCACCATATCTCCTGGTACCTCCTATATCCAGTTTCTCTCGTATAGAGTGTTCAATTATAACCATTTTAGCGTATCTATGAAATCTTTGGGGCAATTTTTGGACAAATCCCCTATCATAAGGAGGGTCTGCAATTATTATATCGTATAGACCGCAAGGAGCGAACTTCATTGCATCTATATTTAGGACACAAACATCACTGGTCCCAACTTTTTTTAGATTCTCTTTTAATACCTTTAATACTCTTCTGCTCTTCTCAACAAATGTGACCTTCTTTGCACCTCTTGAGAGTGCCTCAAGCCCAACTGCACCGCTTCCAGAGAAGAGATCAAGAACAGTTGCTCCTATGATATCCTCTTCTATCACATTAAATATACTCTCTCGGACAAGCCCAGATGTAGGTCTTATCCCTTTTGGCATCTTGAGCTTTAAGCCTTTATATCTTCCACCTATTATCTGCATGGTCTTCCTCATTATAACATAACTTTTCCAAAATATCAAGGAAAAAATACCCACTTGCACCTCGGAGGTGCAAGTGGGTGAAATCATGGATTTTTTCCCTTGACAGGATAGGAAAGTATAAAACCACAGAGGTCACAGAGAAAGTCACTCTTATTTTATTCTCTGTGCACTCAAACTCGCTGAATGATTTTTACTTGTTCAGAATAAATGAAATTGAACAGATTTGGAGTTTCAAGGAGAGCACAGAGAGAGAAAGAAACAATGCAAAATTAGCAATTAACAATTTAAAGTGCTTTTTAAAAATTGATAGTTTTGCATTGCTAATTGCTAATTTTAAATTGATTTTTGATTCTCTGTGTTCTCTGTGGTAAGTTTTTTCTTGACATTTTGTGAAATTGGTGGTATAATCAAGAAGAACGTGGGGAATTAAATCGTCTAAGAGACAGGCAAGATTATGAGACGAAAATATAAGGAACGCATTGTAATAAGTTCAAAGCCAAATGTTGTCAAGGAACAACTGGCGCTTATGGAGGCTTATAGAGCCGAAGCCATCAATGTAAAAGAGAGGGATATCTCTATCTATGTGGGAGAGGTAGATAAAGTCCTGAGTCTACTGCCTGACAGTATTGTAGATTGTGTTGTAACTTCTCCTCCTTATTGGAGGCAACGAGATTACAGAAATTCCCAGCAGATTGGTCAGGAAAAAACTCACATAGAATATATAGAAAGGCTTGTTGATGTGTTCAATAGTATAAAAAGGGTATTAAAATCTACCGGAACTTTTTTCTTAAATGTAGGATACAAATACCAAAATAAGGAGCTGTTACTCATACCAGAGCTGCTGGCATCTAGACTTCAAAAGGACGGTTGGACACTTCTGAACAAAATCATCTGGCAGAAACCGAATGCCATGCCTTCTTCATTGGATAACAGATTTTCAAATGTTTATGAACCGATATTTTTGTTTATAAAAGAAGAGAGTAAGTATAACTATTATCTATCAATTGATGAACTGAGAGTACCAGTAAGGAATTTTACAGCGAAGAAGATGCCAGATGAGATATTGGGCCTTGAGGTAGAAAACTCTTTATTACGGAATAGAAAAAAGAGAGGGTATATTTCCAAAATTTTTAAGGAATCTCGTGACACTATGCTCGCTCAAGTAGACTGGGAAGACGAAAAAAAACGATTGAGATAGTGAACGATTTTAGCAAAGAGTCTCAAATTCCGGTCGGTTTAGTATGTGAGGAGTGCGAAAAAACCATCAAAAATGAGATAGATATAAATAACCACATTAGTTGCAAGGGGTTCTTTAGACCAATATTACCCTTCTTTGACGAGAAAGTAGAGCTTGAGCCACTAAAGACAAGATTGTTTCCCACTACTGTTTCATCGCTCACACAGACAGGAAAACGACCTTATGAAGGCAAATTTAAATTAAGCCCTGATAACAGAGGTGCCTCTCCCGGGGCAAGAAAATCGCTGTTTGGAGAATATTTGGTGGTTCAGCGAAGATACAAAGTTTTCCAACCGATAATTGCTAATTATCTTAGAGCCTGGAGAAGAAAGAAAAATATTCCTATAAAAGAGATTGATAGATTATTAGGATGTAAAGATACAGCAGGTCATTGGTTCAGGAAAGATACAGGCAGTTGGGGAAGAGGGGGTTCTATCCCATTGCCCGAAGACTGGTTCAGACTGAAGGAAATACTTAAGTTTGATGATAGATACGATAGCTGGGTAACCAAAACCCATTTAGTTCTTTAAACAGTAAAGGCACATCCCAGGGGTAGAAACCCCGGCGATGTATGGAGTATAAAATTGCAACCACTTTCTCTAACCCATTTTGCAACTTTTCCAGAAGAACTGGTAAAAAGATGTATTAAGGCAGGTTGCCCTGAAGGTGGTGTTGTATTGGACCCCTTTGCTGGCTCAGGGACAACGGGTAGAGTTGCTCATAACCTGGGAAGAGATGCAATATTAATAGAACTGATTCCAGAGTATTTTGATATTATTAAAAAAAGATGTAAAAATATTAGAGAGGTAATCTATGTTGAGTGATCTTGAACTTGAAAAAACCGAAAGACAGTATTTTGATCTGGTTTTGATACATCTGAAACAGGATTTAAAGACATTGATTGATGGATTGAACTCAAGGATAAAAATAGTGAACGATTGGTATGACAATTTTATACAAACAGCAAGAAGTGGTTATAAAGCATCCGACCTAGATACTGGGGCAGAGAGAATTTTCCACCATTTCTTCGCCTCTATTTTACACTTTCCAAACTCTTCCCCACTTGGTTCAGATTTGATGTTTGAGCTCCCGGATGCCTTTATTCACATTGAGGTCAAGACCGCTCTCATAGATAATCCTGCAGATTATAAAGGCAAAATAAACATTGCAATCAACCAGACTTCTTATGGGGTGAAGGGATTATTTACCCCAAACTTACCCCAATACTATAAGTCAGAAGAAAATAATGAGAAGGTTTGTTTGACATACATCATTCAAATAGTCCATGAACATGCTAAACCAAACATAAAAGCGCTTGTTTTAACCTGTATTCCTAACGGTCAACTCTATTCGATTTACAGTAAAAGTATCTTCAAGAGTGAAAAAGCTGGTTATGCCAAAGGAAAGGATTTCCGTTATGGCTACTCTACAAAGCCCTATTTTAGGCTTTTAACAGAGAGGTATAAAGAGGAAGTATTTAGGGTTGAGATGATATACCTGGCCAAAGGGTTAAAGCCAGAAGATATTACCAATCTTTCAAATATCCCTGTACATTTTCAGTTTTGAGAATTTGGTTACTGTTTCGAGTTTAGATATTCAGATTTCCCGCAAAGCGGGTAAGGGGGGTATATGTTTGAAACATTGAAAAGAATTATCTCAAAGATTGATGCCGATTATGCAGATATCCGCTACGAGATAATGAGGGAGACAAAGATCAGCTTCAATGGCAAAGAATTAGGACAGATTGGTTCTAATACAACCGATGGATATGTCCTGCGAGTGCTAAAAGACGGAGGTCTGGCCACCATAGCCTTTACTAAAGAGAGCGATGCTCTAAAGGCGACAAGAAGTACACTGGAAAATGCCTCTCTATTATCTGAAAACATTAAAAAGCCTGTAGAGTTCGCAGGAACAGAGAGGGTTAAAGATAGCTTTTTACCAGAACTGATCGAAGACCCTCGCATGGTCTCAATAGATGAAAAACTTGACCTGACAAGAAGATACAACAGCATCCCCCTGGCGCATAAGGGAATCGCTACAACAAATATCCAGTATTTTGAGGTGATGCGGGAAAAATACTTTGCCAGCACCGAGGGAAGTGAGATCAGGGAAGACTTAATTACGACAGGGATACACGGTCTAATAACGAGCAGAGACGGAAACCTTATTCAAAATGTGAGAGTGGGTGTCGGAGGCAGTAATGGTTTCGCAATACTGAGGAATAAGGAAGAAGAATTTGAGAAGAAAACAGCTATCGCATTAGAGCTTTTAAGGGCAAAACCTGTACAAGGTGGGGTCTATGATGTAATACTCAACCCTGATATGGCAGGTGTCTTCACCCACGAGGCGTTTGGCCACTACTCAGAGGCTGACATCATTGAAGATAATCCTGTAATAAGGGAAAAGATGAGGATTGGTGCAGAGCTTGGAAACGATATACTGAACATCATGGATAACCCTACAATGCCTGCCCAGTTAGGGTTTTATAAATATGATGATGAGGGAGTAAAGACAAGGGCTACCCAGCTCTTAAAAAACGGAGTTCTGGTTGGACGACTACATTCCAGAAGAACAGCGGCTGCGTTTGGAGAATCGATCAGCGGGCATTGCATTGCACAGGATTACAGATATGCCCCAATTATAAGAATGGGAAATATTTTTATAGAGCCGGGCACAAATAGCCTTGATGACCTGCTTGAAAGGCTTGGAAACGGATTATATATTTTAGATGCCAAAGGGGGACAGACAAGTGGAGAAAACTTCACATTTGGTGCTCAGTATGCCTATCTAATCAAAAATGGTAAATTGGGTGGAATGGTCAGGGATATCAACATCGTTGGGAATCTATATCAAACTATGCAAAACATTACCGGGGTAGGAGATGATTTTGTGCTCAGTCCAATCGGTGGCTGTGGTAAAGGACAGATGAACATCCGTTCCTGTCACGGTGGACCACACATACTTGTTAAAAATGTTGTTATAGGAGGTGCGTAATGGAAAAGCTACTTGAACTTGCCAGGAAGGTTAGTGATAGCGCAGAGGTCTATTCACAGGAGCAGACAGGCAGCTCTGTCTCATTTGAGAATGGGAGACTTAAGGATATTGACACTAAGTTTCAATCAGGGCTCAGCCTCAGAATAATAAAGGATGAAAACCAGGGATTTGCATTCACAAAAAACCTGATTGATACTGAGGAGTTTGTAGAAAATGCACTCAGTTCTCTAAAAGGGGGCGTCTCTGCAAAATTTGACCTACCGTGGACAAAAGATCTACCCGAACTTGATACCTATGACCCTGGTATAGAGAGTCTCACAAATACTGCCATAGTAGATGAGTGTAAAAGGATTCGCGAGACACTCTCTCCAAAAACAGATGGACATATCAACATATATGCCGGGCAGATAACAGAAACGATACGAATTATGAATAGTAGAGGCACTGACCTTTCCTCAAAGTCATCTTATTACTATTGCTATTGCTCAATTATGGATCCTCTTTCCTGTGCTTCAATAGGCAAACAGATAGTTCGTAAAAAATTTGAGGAGATGCCAGAGGACTATCTCAATTTTATTTTAGATAAATATAATAAAGCCCAGAACGAGGTGAGTCCTGGGGGGGGTAAGATGAAGGTGCTCTTCTTGCCCGAAACTCTATATGTTTTAATCTGGAGAATATTAAGTGCAACAAGCGGTAAGAGCATTTATGAAAAACAATCCCCTATCTCAGAAAGACTGGGTGAAGAGATATTTGATAATAGGCTTACGATATATAATGATCCCCTGAACGAGAAATGGCCAGGGGCAAGAGGCTATGATGATGAGGCTACACCCTGTCAATACTTTCCCTTGATAGAAAAAGGGGTCTTGAAGAATTTCTATTATGACCTTGATTATGCCAACAAACTACAGACTAAACCGACAGGACACGGCTTTAAGAGTGCAAGATGGGGCGGAGACACTGTATCTATAAAACCCACCCCCTCCCTCAACCATATCTTTATGAAACCATCCGATAAATCTTTGTCAGGAATTATAGGCTCAATAGATAAGGGGGTTATTGTTGTAGGTGCGCTTGGAGCCCATAGTGGTAACATTCCAAACGGTGATTTTTCAATAGGTCTCTCGCCTGGTCTATATGTGGAGGGGGGGGAGATAGTGGGGAAAGTGAAGGATGCAATGGTAGCAGGTAATATATATGATGTGATGAGAAATGTGATAGATATTGAAGATACTGTTCACCAAACATCTATGGGCACATATCCTGCTATCCTGTTTGATAATGTAAATGTGGCAACAAAGTGATATGGATAAAAAAAAAGTCCGGCAGCGACCTACTCTCCCACCTCGTTACCAAGGCAGTACCATCGGCCCTCTGGGGCTTAACTTCTCTGTTCGGAATGGGAAGAGGTGTTTCCCCCAGGGTATAACCACCGGACAGATGACATTATACACCATAATTTCTATTTTGTCAAGAAAAAAATTAAAAAACTTGACAAAAAAAACTTTTTATGTTATAATTAAAAGAGTTGATTGTTGTTTACCAACAATGGAGGTGTAATGCGAGGGAATTTAGCCTGGAAATTTGGAATTGTTACGATTGCTGTCACACTGTCTCTATGGCAACTTTCGTATACTGTCCGAAACTTTTTAATCACCCCAGAAGAGAGAGAACTGCTTCCCGAGAGTTATATTAACTCCCTTGAAGATAGGTCTCTGAGGTTGGGACTTGATCTGGTAGGGGGTATGCATACGGTCCTATCCGTGGATAGAGCCAAACTTCCAGAGGGTGCTGATGTGAGAGAGGCAAGGGATATGGCATTGGAAATAATTAGAAACAGAATAGACCAGTTTGGTGTATCAGAACCCAAGATTGCAAGGCAGGGCGATGATAGGATTGTAATACAGCTTCCTGGAATAGTTGAGAGGGAACGAGCCAAAGAGATTATAGGAAAAACTGCTCTTTTAGAATTCAAGATTGTGGAATCCCCTGAGAGTATAGAACGGATATTAGGGAATATTGACAGAGTTGTTTTTGAGTATGAGCTGAGACAGGTAGATTATGATACGAGCCTTGTCCCCCCAAACCCATTTCTTTCCCTGGTATTCAGGGGAAGGGTTGCTGATTATGACCTTCCTTTACTGGAAAAATATCTATCTATGGAGGAGGTAGAGAATGTGATCCCAAAAGATGTGGAGTTTCTTTTTAGCAGATTGAGAGGGGAACTCGGAATACAACATAAAGATATATATATAGTTGCAAAGGAGGCTGTACTTACAGGTGATGCCCTTGTTGATGCGAGGATGGGGATTGGAACAGCCACTAATCCCACAGCGGCAAGGGTTGACCTTACAATGAGACCCGAGGCAAGGAGAACCTGGGCAAGGGTAACAGGGGCAAATATAGGAAGACAGATTGCCATAGTATTAGATGGAGTGGTGCAGTCTGCTCCAAGGGTTGTGGAACGGATTGCAACAGGTAATTCTATGATAGAGATGCCTGGGGCAGACATAAAAGTGGCACAGGATCTTGCACTTATCTTAAGGGCTGGTGCACTCCCGGCACCTCTTAAGCCCATGGAGGAACGGACAGTTGGTCCAACACTTGGATGGGACTCAGTCATCAGCTCTGGAATGGCAATGATATTTGGTACCGTATTGGTTATTGCGTTTATGATTCTCTATTACAAAGGGTGTGGTCTGATTGCTAACCTGGCAGTTGTTCTCAATATATTCTTCCTGCTTGCACTCCTTTCAGGCTTTGGTGCTACACTTACTCTTCCAGGGATTGCAGGGATTGTTCTTATTATAGGAACGAGTGTTGATGCAAATGTTCTGATATACGAGAGAATAAGGGAGGAGATGAGAGCAGGTAAGACTACAAGGGCGGCGATAGATATGGGATATGGGATGGCATTCAGAACCATTCTGGATGCGAATATTACAACACTATTTATGGCCATAGTCCTTTACTACTTTGGCACAGGTCCTGTAAGGGGATTTGCAGTTACACTATCTCTCGGTATACTATGCAACTTCTTCACTGCAATATTCATAACAAAACTTATACTTGATTGGCTTACAAAGAGACGAGGGGTGAAGAGGATATCTATTTGATAGAAGGATAAAGGGAAAAGGATAAAGGATAAAGGAAAAAGGCGTAAGGCGTAGGGTGTATGGCGTATGGGAGAAAGGGAAAAAGGGAGAAATGACCCAATGAGCTAATAACCGATAACCGATTACTGATTACCGATAACCGATTACTGCTTACTGCCCACTGCTTACTATTAAAAAGGGGGGGATCTATGTTAAGATTTTTCAAGGAAACTGATATAAATTTTATAGGCTTCAGACGAAAAGGGCTCGTCATATCAGCCATCTTGATTATTGTAGGTATTGTCTCAGTAGTTCGTCAAGGAGGGCTTAATTATGGATTGGACTTTACAGGAGGTTCTTTTATTGAGCTTCACTTTGATGAAGATATTGGTATTGAGCAGATACGTTCTTCTATTGCCGATGTTGGACTTGGAACCGCAGTTATACAGAGGGTGCGGGAGGTTGATTATAACTACATTATCAGAACCCGATTAACAGATTATGAAGGTAGAAGTATAGGAACTGTGATCACAGAAACTCTTGGTAGGAGTTTTCCCGATAATAAGATCAGAGTTGAGAGGGAGGAGATGGTAGGCCCTGCCATATCAAGAGCACTTCAGTTCAGGGCAATATGGGTGGTCTTGCTTGGTATGCTCATCATTCTTATATATGTGAGTATGAGATTCACATACAGATTTGGCGCCACCTCTGTTCTTGCGCTTTTACATGATCTTATTATTACCACAGGCATCCTCTCTATTGCAGGGGCAGAGTTCACAACCGCCACTATCGCTGCGCTCCTTACCATAATAGGATATTCAATAAATGATTCAATAGTGCTCTCTGACAGGGCAAGAGACATCATAAAGAAGGAGAGAGGTAGGAAGAAGTTCTCAGAGATAATAAACATAAGTGTAAACCAGAATCTTGCCAGAACAATAAATACATCTCTCACAACACTCTTTGTCCTTCTTGCACTCTATTTTCTTGGCGGCAGGATGATAAGGGATTTTGCACTCACCCTTGTTATCGGTGTCATAATAGGAACATACTCATCCATAGTTATGGTGGCAGGACTTGTTGTAGAATGGGAGAAGAGATCGCCTTACTACTCACACGCAAGGAAAAGATAATCAAGATAAGAGTAATACGCCATTGATCAATGTAAAATACAAGGAAAAGGGAGAAGAATGGAATGCATTAGCTTGGCTGTGCCAAGGTGCAGTAGCAATCTACTGCACTATAGATAGGACAATCGCTCTCCAACTTACCAAATAGAAAATTCTGTGATTTTCGCTGTTAATTCTTCCAATGTGGTGTCAAGAGTTGGAGACACTTCGCTTTTCCCTTCTGACATACCTTATCCTGATTATCTGCGTCCTAATAGGAAGCAGATAAACGCAGATTATCAAGATTCTTTAATAGTGGAGTAAGATGCTCTACCTGTTAGTATCGGCATCAGCAGCCACAGTTCCTATAAATTGGTAGCAATGGAGCGTAGGGTACTGCGAAAAAAAGTATGAAAGAATATGATTAACCACAGACCTGTCCCGTCTTTCGACGGGACAGGTCTGTGGTTAATGCATAATCTGGGATAATTGCTTGTTCTATTGAAGTTCCTTCAA
>CAYRBN010000030.1:0-15002 GCA_964422625.1 uncultured bacterium
TTCCATCTCTCTTCTCTGTTTTAGTCATCTCGGTTCCATCTCTCTTCTCTGTTTTAGTCATCTCGGTTCCATCTCTCTTCTCTGTTTTGGCTTCAGGTCTCTCTCCACTTTTGCGAAGTTGAAAAAACTTTAAGGCTGTCTCTGGAAAGAGCGCATAAGTGATAAAATCTTCTTCTTTTTCTACAAACTGGGCAGGAAGATTCTCTTTTGCCTTTCCTAGGGCAGGTGGAAGCAGGTCAGCGGGTCTTTTGGTTATTATTTTTTCATCTCCAATAATCCTCTCTCTTATCTCTTTTTTGATCTTGCCAGGAGGGTGTCCATAGAGACCCCTCACATAGTCCTTCACCTCTTTGGGAACTATTTTATATCTCTCCCCTGTCAGGACATTAAAGACAGCCTGAACACCAACGATCTGACTGGTTGGCGTCACCAGAGGGGGATATCCAAGATCTTCCCGAACCTTTGGAACTTCTGTCAAAACCAGAGGCAAACGCTCCAGTGCATTCTGCTCCCTGAGCTGACTCGTAAGATTTGACGCCATGCCTCCTGGAATCTGGTGAATGGTTACAAGGTTATCTATAACCCCATCCCATTGGATGCCCCTTTTCTCTCTTATCTCCTCAAAGTAGTTGGAAACCTCCTCTATAAGAGAGAGGTCTAAATCTGGATTGAATTCAGTATCCTTGAGCATAGCAATTATCGTCTCAATTGCAGGCTGAGATGTGTGAAAAGCAAGTGGGCTATGGGCACAATCTATTATATCAACCCCTGCCTCTAATGCCTTTATGTAGCTTGCCACTGCCATACCGCTTGAGCAATGGCAATGGAGATGGATAGGAACCTTCAGTTCTTTCAATGCCCTAACCAGATTGTATGCGACATCAGGAGAAAGTATTCCCGCCATATCCTTGATACATATTGAGTCTATGCCACAAGATAGTTGCTCTCTGGCACATTTAAGGTAGTATTTCAGGGTATGAACAGGGCTTATCGTGTAGCATATAGTGCCCTGGGCATGCTTTTTCACCTTTTTAACAAATTTTATTGATTGGGAGAGGTTTCTAACATCATTCAGTGCATCAAATATCCTGAATACATCAATACCTCCCTCAGCAGACTTCTCTATGAATGCCAGAAGAAGGTCGTCTGGATAGTTTTTATAGCCGACAATGTTCTGGCCTCGTAATAGCATCTGGAGTCTGGTCTTTTTTATTCTTCTCTTTAGCTGATAAAGCCTCTCCCAGGGGTCTTCATTTAAGAATCTCAATGGTGCATCAAAGGTTGCTCCACCCCAGACCTCCATAGACCAATACCCTACTTGGTCCATTTTTTCGGCTATAGGAAGCATCTCTTCTGTGGTCATCCTGGTTGCCCAGAGGGATTGGTGTCCATCACGGAGAGTAGTATCCATAACCTTAACCTTTTTTCTCATAGACATCTTAAACCTCCATTGCAGGTTGCTAGGTTCAGAAACCGGAGTTCCTTTTATTAACCTTCCACATATTTGCCGCAATAAGGGCGGGTAATCACTCCCATATATTCTCTATCAATACCAAACTCTTCTTGACAATATGGACATTTTAATTTAGCACCTATAAAATAGAAATCCTCTTTATCCAATTTTTTGAGTTCTTTTATTATATTTTCCTCCTTTTTACTCATAATATTTATTCAAGATATGGCAATGAATCCCGTTAAATTCTGTTCGTATCCTGTATTTCGTTTTTTCACCTTTTGTATAATAGATTAACTCAATATCTGAAATAGAGCCCGCCACTTTACCAGAAACAAATTCCAGGATATTACCTTCTTTAACATATTCAAATTTCGTGCAGTAAAGATACTCTAATATACCTCTTTTTTTAAGTCTTTCAATTACAGAAGCACTGCATAACCAGGTTCCATCCATATTAGGATTATATAAGTTAGTTTTAATATTTACATAAATAGTTTTACCTTCTAAATCTATGATAATAACATCGTATCCGCTCCAATTTCCATATTTCACATTATCTTTGCCAAAAAAGTCAATAGCAAAACTGATTACATGTTTTTCAATAACATCTGATAATGTTCTTGTTGAAAGTTCAATCTTATATTTACCCGCTACACTTACAAGTTTTTTATTATTCAAATAGTCTTTACATTTCAGAGAAAAATTTTTTAACAGTTGTTTTACTTTATTTGCCATTAGAATTCTCCTCTAATAGCTTTTCTAATTCCTTTATTAAATTTTTAAGCATTTTTTCATAAACAGATAAATCTTGCTCGTTTTTGATAGCGAATCTCCATTTTCTCAATATCTCTTTATATTTATCCCTTATGTATTTTTGAATTTTTTCTGGAATAACAGGAATAGGAATTGATAAAAGATCTGTTTTGTTAATGCTCACCGTTCCAACCCCATGCTTCAAAAGGGTTATGGAATCTTTACCATACTTAGTTTTTAGATAAACGACAAGGAAATAAGGATTAATATCTTTAACCCTAAAAATATGAATATAATCAGTTGCTACTCCTTCATCTTCCTTATTATAGACAATAGCTACTCTACCAGCACAACCTACTCCAACTCTTACAAATAAGATATCTCCAGCTTTTGCATGGGCATCAGGAAAATCCATTCTACTTGATGGGTCAATAAAATTTTCATCTTTTTTATAGTTAATGCCAAGCTCTGTGATATTTGTAGCATGGAGAAATTTCAACCCTTTATCAGTAAATCTCCTCTCTTTTCCATATAGAGTTTTTCCGGTCTTGCAATAAACTATAAAATTTTTCAGAGGAGCAAATTTAACTCCATTCAGATAGTTTAAGCTATTGCGTTTCAAATAGTAATAGTAGCAATAATCCATTCTATTAAGCAAATTGTTAGAGTTAACTTCTATCGTGTCATCACCAACTCTCGTTTTTTGAAGGTTGTGGAGGCACAATGAGTAGTGCGAATGATTATTCCTCTTCTTTTCTAAAATCAAAATACTTGTCTTCGCTGAAGTATCTCTAAAAATATTCCTTGGGAGACTTATGATATGTTTAACCTCTGTCTCTTTAAGTATAAATTCTCTAACATATCTATATTTAGGATTGGATAATATTCCATCTGGAAGAACAATTACGATGTATCCCCCTTTTATAGCTAACCTAATAAATAGTTCAGAAAAAAGAACTTCTATTGCTTGTCCTCTCATTAATTTGCCATTTCTATATGCCAGCTTATAAGTTGCCAAAATGCTTGGTTCCTTTATTCTCTGAAACCAACTACCAAATGGAGGATTTCCTGCTACAAGGTCAAAACCGCCGTTCAAAATAATTTTATTTATTTCAGAGTTTCCCCATGTTTTGTCTAATAAACTATCGCCAGCAAGATAAAAAGAATTTGGTAGCCTCAATGATCTTAAATTTTTAATTACCGAACTATCGATATCTATCCCAAATAGCCTGGTATTATTCCATCTTTCTAAAGATGCCTTAAGGAATACGCCCTCTCCTACGGCTGGATCAATTATATTTGTAACATCAATTTCCGGCACAAATGTGAGCGCTTCCTCAACTGCAATCTCTGGTGTGAAATACTGATTATGAATTTTTCTATTAGAATGTTTTTGATTATTCACCAATCCCCCCATCTCCTTGTCTGTTATGTATAATTAACCGAAGAGGACGCAGAGAACACAGAGTTTTTTATTTTCATTCCTATGCCTCTGTGTGCTCCTACAACATCTCTAAACTCCCTCCAGGGGCGGAACTAAAGTTCCGCTACTACTTTCCAGTCCCGACATTATTGGGGTTAGAAAACCCCTCCCGGTTAAAGTAAAAGGTAATCAGTTATCGGTAACGACTAACATCAAAGACGGTTATTAGTTATTGGTTATTAGGTCATTACTTCCTCACTTCCTCACCCTCTAACCAGGGTAACCGCAAGGGCTACCCCTACACAATAGGGTTCCCCATCCCCCTGTCTCCCCATCTCCCAGTCTCCTTGTCCCCTTGTCCCTCTCCTTCTACCCATTCCTACCAGTTATACATCTTCCCCCTATATACAGTGTGCACGACCTTTCCATAAAGGGTTTTGCCTATAAAAGGAGAGTTGTTAGACTTTGAGAGAAACTTCTGGGGGGTCCATTCGCTGTCCATATCAATCATCGCAAGATTTGCATACTTCCCTTTTACTATTCCACGGACAGATAGGGATAAGATTCCTGCGGGTCCTACTGTAAACTTCTTAATCAGACCACTTATATCCATAAACCCTGGCCTTACAAGATAGGTTATACCACAGGCGAGTGCGGTCTCAAGACCAATAACCCCATACGGAGCCCTGTCAAATTCAATCTCCTTCTCAAAATCTGCATGTGGGGCATGGTCTGTTGCGATTGCGTCTATTGTGCCATCTTTTAGCCCCTCAATTATAGCAAGTCTGTCAGATTCTTTGCGCAATGGAGGGTTCATCTTATAGTTTGTATCATAACTTCGGACAGACTCATCAGTGAGTGAAAAATGGTGAGGGGTTGTCTCGGAGCTTATATTTATCCCGTCTGCCTTTGCCCTTCTTATAAGTTCTACGGAACCCTTTGTGGATATATGCGCAATATGGAGTCTGGATTTTGTAAACTTTGCAAGGAGAATATCCCTTGCAACCATTACCTCCTCTGCGCAGGAAGGTGACCCGGTCAAGCCCAGTTCAGTAGAGACAATTCCCTCGTTCATAACACCCAGAGAAAGAGTCGGTTCTTCAGAATGGGATATGATTGGGACATCAAACTGTTTACAATACTCTAATGCCCTTCTCATAATAGAAGCACGGACAATCGGCATCCCATCGTCAGATAGAGCAACACAACCCGCATCTACAAGGTCATAGATCTCTGAGAGAACCTCCCCTTTAAGTCCCTTTGTAACCGCACCAACCGGATACACATCACAGGCCTTCTCTCTGTCCAAAATATATTTGACTGTCCCAGCGTTGTCAACTGGTGGTTCTGTATTTGGCATACAGACAACCGCTTGATAACCACCCTTAAGTGCAGCCATCGTTCCTGTCAGTATGGTCTCCTCATCCTCTCTCCCAGGCTCCCTCAGGTGTGCATGCATATCGATAAGTCCTGGGATAACGAGCATTCCCTCTGCATCAATTACCTCTTCCTGCGGACTCCCTTCCTGCGGGCAGGGGCAAGCCCTGCCCCTACAGGGCGGAACTAAAGTTCCGCTACTACTAATATCCTTTACCCTCTCTTTCTCTATGAGGATATCGAATCTTCCGTAAGTGTCTGTAAATGGGTCTATAATGTTAGCATTTTTGATAAGCATAAATCAAAGGACAAATACTAAATTCTAATATCTAAATCCTAAACAATTTCAAAATTCTAAATTCAAATGTTCTAAACTTACTTTCTATTTCATGCTGGTTTTGTATTTTGAATTTGTCGTAGAGTTTAGGATTTCGAATTTAATATTTTTAAGGGCTACTCTTATTCACCCTTTGCTCCTTACGCTCTACGCCTTACGCCCTACGCCCTACCCTCCTCCCGGAAGTAGATAGAAGCATGCCATCCTCACTGCAACCCCATTTGTAACCTGTGGAAGTATGAGTGACCTATAACCATCCGCCACTTCTGGCGAGAGCTCTATTCCCCGATTGACAGGTCCAGGATGCATAATTACAACATCTTTCTTCGCATATCTTAAAAGCACCTCTTCTGTGATGGAATAAAGTCTGATATACTCTCTTATGGAGGGGAAGAGTCCCTCTGTCTGTCGTTCCCTCTGTATCCTTAAGACATATATTATATCCTTGTCCTTTAGAGCTGCCCTCAGGTCATAATATACCCTTACCCCTGTCTTTTCTATCTCTTGTGGAATGAATGTTGGAGAGCCACATATAGAGACATCCATACCAAGCTTCATCATCCCCCATATATCTGACCTCGCTACCCTTGAGTGTTCTATATCCCCCACTATTACTATCTTTAGCCCGGCAAATCTGCCAAAATGTTCCTTTATGGTGAGTAGATCAAGAAGTGCCTGAGTTGGATGTTCGTTTGCACCGTCGCCAGCGTTTATGATAGAAGCCTTTAGATTTCTTGCAAGTATATGTGCGGTGCCAGGGGATGAATGCCTTACCACAACAAAGTTCAGTCTCATCGCCTCAAGGTTTCTTGCAGTGTCAAGCAGTGTTTCTCCCTTCAGAACAGCCGAAGATGATGCAGATACAGATACCGAATCGCAGGAGAGCCTTCTTGTAGCAAGAGAAAATGAGTTGAGAGTCCGGGTGGATGGTTCAAAGAATAGGAATGCAGCAGTCTTTCCACGAAGATACGGAACTACCTTTATTGGCCTATCAAGGATTTCCTTAAAAGAGATGGCGGTATTTAAGATAAGTTCTATCTCTTGAGACCCCAATTCCTTTATACAGATAAGGTCTTTTCTGTTGAGACTTCCTATCTCAGAACTATCTACAGCCATTTTTGTGAACCGTGAACCGTAAATCGTGATTTGTGTTTACAATCCTCAGTAGATTACTACTACAATGGAGTGCATTACCTTGGTAATGCTCACCTCACACCCTACTAGATATCTCTACACATTCTTGTCTGTCAATCTCCTCTAATTTCACATCTACTTTCTCATCTTTTCCTACCATAATAGTTTTTCCAACAAAATCGGGACATATAGGAAGCTCTCTCTCCTTTCTGTCTATAAGAACTGCAAGTTGAACCTTTTTCGGTCTACCAAAGTCAACAAGCTCTGTAAGAGCGGCACGAATGGTCCTTCCTGTATAGAGCACATCATCAACAAGGAGAAGATACTCATTCTCAATGGAAAACGGTATCTCTGTCTTTCTCACTATGGGCTTTTTATCTATGGATGTCAGGTCGTCTCTGTAAAGGGTTATGTCAAGACTACCAACAAGGACCTGGACACCTTTAGATTCAAGCCCTTTTGCAATACGAACTGCAAGAGGCTCGCCACGCCTTTTTATCCCTATAATTAATAGTCTATCCCCCCCTTTATCCTTTATATACCCTTCGTAAATCTCCTCAACAAGACGAGAGAGGGTTTTCTCTATCGCGGATTTATCCATCATAAGGTTATTAGTTATTAGGTTATTGGATTTGATAAATCAAATCCCTACATCCTTGCTCCCCTACGCCTTACTTCGGGCAGGGGCAAGCCCTGCCCCTACTACTCGCTACTCACTACTCGCTACTCACTACTTTCCACTCTCTTCACCCTCATATCTCTGTATTTTGCAATTCCTGTGCCAGCAGGGATAGGATTGCCGACTATAATATTCTCTTTTATCCCCTGGAGCCTATCTATTTTCGCACCAATACTCGCTTCTGTCAATATTCTTGTGGTTTCCTGAAAAGAGGCAGCCGAAATGAAGGAGTCCGTTGTCAATATTGCCCGTGTTATACCAAGTAGAACGGGGTTAGTAACCGCAGGATTAAGTCCCTCTCTCGTCAGTTTTTCATTTTCATTAGCTGCTACAGATTTTTCCACTATCTCTCCCTCAATGAACCTGGAATCTCCGGCATCTGTCACCTTTACCTTTGAAAGCATCTGTCTCACTATTATTGATATATGTTTGTCATCTATCTTGACACCCTGAAATCTATATACCTCCTGTATCTGGTTCACGAGATAGTCCTGGACAGCATTTATACCCTTGACTCGCAGGATATCGTGCGGGTCGATCTCTCCCTCGCAAAGTTTGTCTCCTGCAACTACCCTCTGTCCATTGTAACAGACTATATGTTTTGCAACCGGGATACGGTAGGTACGACTCTCATGCTCTCCTGTAACCCTTATAATCCTGTGTCCCTTTTCTATCTCCCCAAGATCACAGATACCATCAATCTCAGAGACTGTCGCAATATTCTTGGGTCTTCTTGCCTCAAACAGCTGAACAACCCGTGGGAGACCACCGGTAATATCTCTTGCACGAGAGATCTCCCTTGGCAATTTTGCAATAAGGCTTCCTTCACCTACCTCCTCTCCATCCCTAACAAAGACATAAGCGCCTGTGGGAAGTATATAACTCCAGACAGATTTCTCTCCTTGAAAAATCTCTACAGAAGGATGTATACGTTTGTGCTGTAATATAACTGGCTGTTTACTTCCTATTCTCTCGTCATATTCAATCTTGTATGTAACCTTTTCAATCATATTGTTAAATCTGATCACCCCTTTCTCCTCAGATAGAATAACAAAAGAATACGGATCCTCTTCAAACAATGTTTCTCCTTTTACCACAGGGTCACCATCTCCTACATTCATCACAGCCCCATAAGGAATACTATAAGTCATTTTTCTCTCCATGGACTCAAGAATCAATTTACCAGTTCTACTCAGATTTACCCACATAGATTCCTTATTCCGGGCTGTGCGGAGTCCTTTATATCTAACAGTTCCATCATACGGAGCTCCGATGGTATGTTCTCTCGTGGCACCACCTGCTGTTCCACCAATATGAAATGTTCTGAGTGTAAGCTGGGTGCCAGGCTCTCCAATAGATTGCGCAGCCATAACTCCAACTGCTTCACCTATCTCCACCAACCTCCCTGTAGCCAGGTTTCTGCCGTAACACTTCTGACACAATCCTCGCTTTGCCTCGCAGGTCAAGACAGTTCTGAGCATCACCTGTTCTATGCCATACTCCTCTATCTCTCTTGCTCTCTCATCTGCAATCTCCTCCCCTGCAAATACAATGATTTGTGAAGTTATTGGATTTACTATATCCTCTAACACAAACCTACCTCTTATACGTTCGGAAAGAGGCTCCAGGATATCCCCTCCCTCTTTTATAGCCTTAACAGTTCTTCCCCTTACTGCTCCACAATCCTCCTCCGTTATTATAATATCCTGGGCAATATCAACCAATTTTCTCGTAAGGTAGCCTGCCTGGGATGTCTTCAAAGCAGTATCTGTCAGCCCCTTTCGTGCACCATGTGTGGAGATGAAATATTCAACAACAGAGAGCCCTTCTTTCAGATTGGATCTGATAGGGGTTTCTATTATCTCCCTTGCCTGTTTCTGTCTCTGTGGTTTTACCATAAGCCCCCGCAGCCCTATAATCTGTCTCACCTGGTCCATCTTCCCCCTTGCCCCAGACATTACCATAGAATAGACTGGATTAAACCCCTCTCTATCTTTCTCGAGTGTTTTGATTGCAGACTTTTCAATCTGAGATACCATCTTTGTCCAGATATCAATAACCTTGTTATACCTCTCTGTCTCTGTAATAAACCCATCCTTTCTCGCCTTATTGATCCCCTCAACCTCTAAAACTGCCTTTTTTTCTATCTCGTCCCTATCAGGGGGCACTATCATATCTTCAATCCCTATTGTAGTTCCAGAGACTGTAGCATACTCAAAGCCAAGGTCTTTTACCCTGTCAAGGAAAGAGACAGTTTTCTCGTTTCCAACTTTCTTCATAATCTCCTCTACAAGGGATGAGAGAAGTTTTTTGTTCAGAGTCTCATTTACAAAATCAATACCCTCTGGAAGACAACCGTAGAATATAACCCTTCCTGATGTGGTTGTGATGATACTATCTCCGAGATGAAATCTTATTAATGCATGCAGGTCACAATGCCCAGAGCATACCGCAGTTTCCACTTCAGAGATACTGGCAAATAGTTTGCCTTCACCTTTCGCCCCTGCCCGTTCCTTTGTAAGGAAATAAAGACCTATAATAATATCCTGCGTGGGGAGAGCGACCGGACTGCCATTTGATGGCAGGAGTATATTGTTAGCCGCATTCATAAGGACCATAGACTCTGTTTTGGCTTCAATAGAAAGAGGGACATGAACGGACATCGTGTCACCATCAAAGTCTGCATTAAATGGAACACAGACAAGCGGATGCAATTTTATAGCCTTTCCATCCACGAGTACAGGCATAAAGGCTTGCGCAGAAAGACGATGGAGTGTAGGAGCACGATTGAGTATGACAGGAGAGTTCTTTACAACCTCCTCTAATATCTCCCATATCTCTTTTGTTCCTCGTTTTAAGAGCTTCCTTGCGCTCTTTATACTCTGTGCATAACCCCGCTCTGCCAATTGTCTTATGATAAATGGCTTGAACAGTTCAACAGCCATAACCCTTGGAATACCACACTGGTAGAGTTTCAGCTCTGGTCCCACTACAATAACAGATCTTCCTGAATAATCAACCCTTTTACCAAGAAGATTCTGACGAAATCTGCCATGTTTTCCCTTAAGGGAGTCTGAGAGAGATTTTAGTGGCCTCTGTCCTCTTCCAACCACAGGACGCTTCCTTCTGGAATTATCAAGAAGTGCATCAACTGCCTCCTGCAGCATCCTTTTCTCATTTCTCAAGATGATATCTGGCGCCCTTGCGGATGTCATATTCTTAAGTCTGGTGTTTCGTGTTATCACCCTACGATATAGGTCATTCAGATCAGATGAGGCATATCTTCCACCTTCAAGTGGAACCAGAGGACGCAGATCTGGAGGAACTACAGGAAGGGTTTTTATAACCATCCACTCAGGGGATATAGACGATGAGCGAAGAGCCTCAATCACCTGTAATCTCTTGAACATAGTCCTCCGTTTATTAGAACTGCTTTCAACATTCATAAGGGAACGAAGTGAGATAGAAATCTCTTCTAAATTCACACCCTTAAGTAGTTCAAGTATTGCCTCGCCTCCCATCAATGCCCTGAAACCTTGAGGATATCCATCCTTCCTGATGGCATCATACTCGGGAATCGTTATAAGGTCTCCAACCTTATACGAGGTGATACCAGGAGAGATAACCACATAAGACTCATAGTATATTACCCTTCCAAGCCTCTCAAGTGGTAGGTCCAGCAAAAGACCAATTTTTGATGAAGGCACCTTGTAGAACCATATATGGACTACCGGTGTGCCAAGCTCTATATGACCCATCCTCTCCAATCGAACCTTTGAAAGTGTAAGCTCAACCCCACACCTTTCACAGACAATGCCCTTATTTTTTGTTCCCTTGTACTTTCCACAATTACACTCATAGTCTTTAACTGGACCAAAAATACGTTCACAGAAGAGACCATCTTTCTCTGGCTTCTGTGTCCTGTAATTTATAGTTTCGGGCTTCGTAACCTCTCCATAAGACCAGGAAAATATCCTCTCCGGCGAGGCAAGTTTTATCCCTATAGAATTAAATGTAGTTTTCACATCTACATTATCTCTCATAGATCCCTCCATGCTAGTTGGTTGGTTAGTTAGTTAGTGGGTTAGGTGGTTAGGAGTTCTAATTCTATGCAAAGCCCTGCCAGTTCTTTTAAGAGAACATTGAAAGAGATTGGAACTCGGGGTTCTGGCATATCCTCGCCCTTAACTATAGATTCATAAACCTTTTTCCTACCTGTAACATCATCGGATTTTACAGTAAGCATCTCCTGGAGAGAATAGGCCGCTCCATAGGACTCCAGTGCCCAGACCTCCATCTCGCCGAACCTCTGCCCACCAAACTGTGCCTTTCCACCGAGAGGTTGCTGTGTAATAAGGGAATAAGAACCTATAGACCTTGCATGAACTTTATCCTCTACCATATGGGCAAGCTTCATTATATACATATATCCAACCGTAATCCTCTCCATAAAGGGCTTTCCAGTTCTACCGTCGTATAGGAGTTCCTTTCCATCGCTGGGTAGATGCGCATCTTTGAGCATCTTCTTTATCTCCTCTATACTTGCTCCCTCAAACACGGGACAGGAAACAGGTCTATTCAAGTGCTTTGCTGCCCACCCAAGTTGTGTCTCTAATATCTGTCCAACATTCATTCTTGATGGAACGCCGAGAGGGTTGAGAAGCATATCAATTGGTGTGCCGTCAGGAAGATAGGGCATCTCTTCTTCGGGGACTATCTCTGCAACAACCCCTTTGTTGCCGTGTCTGCCTGCGATCTTATCTCCCACCTGCAGATTCCTTTTCTGTCCAATGTGTACCTTCACAACCTTTAAGACACCCGGCGGAAGACTATCTCCGGCTGTTGCAATTTTTATCTCCGTCTCTTTTTCTGCGTTTAATCTTTTCACAATATCGTTCGTCTGCTCGTCCAGCTCTTTAAATAATTTGTATGTTTTTTTATCTACACATCCCTCTGTGAGACGGATATTGCCAAGGGTCTCTTCATCTAAAAGTGGAATCTTCCTACCTTTCTTTATGATGCACTTACCCTTTCTATCTTTTATACCCAAAACTGCTATCTTGCCTTCAAGGATCTTGGCCTTTTTAATTAGACTAATTCTTCTTACCTCTCTAATTCTATCATCTGCTCTCTTATAAATTTCATCTGCTCTGATTCTCAGTTCTTCTTCTGTTATGTTATCAGTAGCTCTCCTGGAGAGGACCACTATATCAGTTACAACTCCAGTGACTCCTGGGGAGACCCTTAAGGATGTATCCCTCACATCGCGTGCCTTCTTACCAAACATTGCCCTTATCAGTCTTTCCTCAGGCGTAAGCTCCATCTCTCCCTTTGGAGAGATCTTCCCGACCAATATATCATCTTGCTCAACCCATGCACCTATCCTTATTATCCCATTTTCGTCCAGGTTTCCAATAGTTTTCTCTGATACATTTGGTATCTCCCTGGTTATCTCCTCGGGACCCAATTTTGTATCCCTGATCTGTACCTCAAATTCTTTAATATGGAAAGAGCTAAAAGTATCCTCCTTGATCAGTCTTTCGGAGACGACTATTGCGTCCTCAAAGTTATAACCACGCCAGGGCATAAAGGCAACGAGGATGTTCTTACCCAGGGCAAGCTCCCCATCCTTGGTAGCGGCTCCGTCAGCTATTGGTTCTCCTTTTTTCACCCTATCTTGAACTTGAACAAGTGGAATCTGATTTACGCAAGTATTCTGATTCGTCCGTCTGAATTTTATCATCTCGTATATATCTGGCTCTATTACATCATCAGATTCTATCATAACCCTTCTGGCATCTACATATCTGACTATGCCGTCATTTTTTGCTAGGACTAAAGAGGCAGAATCTCTTGCAACTCTTCTCTCCAATCCTGTCCCCACGAGTGGGAATTCGGGAAAGAGAAGAGGAACAGCCTGTCTCTCCATATTTGAACCCATAAGTGCACGATTTGCATCGTCATGTTCTAAAAACGGTATGAGAGCCGCTGATACAGAGATAAGCTGTCTAGGCGATATATCCATATAGTCTATCTCATCTACAGACACAATTGGATAGTTTTCTTCTATTCTTGCAAGTACAGCCCTTTCGAGAAATTTCCCATCATTAGAGATAGGTGCATTTGCCTGGGCTACAACATAAGGGTCCTCTTCATCCGCTGTAAGATACTCTATCTTGTCTGTAACCCTGCCATCTATAACCTTTCTATATGGAGTTACTATAAATCCATAGTCGTTGACCTTTGCATAAGTTGACAGATAAGATATGATGCCAATATTTGGCCCCTCTGGTGTTTCAATCGGACATATTCTTCCATAGTGAGAGTAGTGGACATCCCTTGCCTCAAGCCCTGCAGTATCTCGTGTAAGCCCTCCTGGTCCAAGTCTTGAAATTCTGCGCAGATGTGATATCTCAGATAGAGGATTTGTCTGGTCCATAAACTGACACAACTGCGAAACCAGGAAGAAGGACATAATAATATTTGAAAAAAGTCTTGCGTTCACAAGATCTGTTGGGGTTATGGTCTCCTTAGAGTGGAGTAACATTCTTTCTCGGACATACCAGGCAGTTCTTCCAAGGGCAATTCTCACCTGTTCTTCTAAAAGTTCACCCACTCGTCTTATATGCCTGTTGCCAAGATGGTCAATATCGTCGGTAGTTCCTTCTCCAGAAGAGAGTTTGAGGATATAGTCTATTATATCTATAATATCCTCAAGTTGAAGAGTCTCTCCTTCTCTTTTTAGCTTCAGCCTTTTGTTAAACTTATATCTCCCAATCCGTGAGAGGTCGTAATTACGTCCAAAATAGTTTGTTTTGATGTATGTCTCTGCCATCTCTTTATTGCTTGGAGGAGTTCCTCGTAATAGGTAGTAAATTCTATACAATGCATCTCTTTCAGTCTCTATCTTTTTATCTTTCTCTAATGTGGCGAGAATGATGGAGAGATCTCTGGATTTAGGACAGGTAACTTTCTCTATTCCAAATGATAAAAGACTGTCAATCAGATCAGATGTCAGCTCGGAGCCAGCATAGGCAAGGATAACATCTGAGCTATGGTCTATACAGTCTTTTGCAAGATATCTTCCCTTTGCATTGGAGAGAGTTATCTCTTCTGTATCATATATCGCACAAAGGATATCCTCGGTTTTTGCAAGTCCAAGAGCCTTGAGCAGAGTGGTCACAGGAAAACGATGTCTCTTATCAAGGCTGACAGAGAGCAGATCGTTTGCATCAGTAGAAAACTCTATCCATGAACCATGGTAAGGGATGATCTCGGATTTAAAGATCCTTTTCCCCGTAGCATGGGTTTCTCCACTGAAATAGAGACCCGGGGATCTTCTCATCTGATTTATCACTACCTTCTCTATCCCATTGATCACAAAAGTTCCTCTTTCAGTCATAATAGGAAAATCACACAGGTAGACATTCTGTTCCACCACTGATTTTGTCTCCCCTTGCTCGTCTCTTGATATGAGTCTGAATGTAACATAGAGTGGAGCAGCGTATGTGCGTCCTCTTTTGATAGCATCAAAGTCGCTGATTCTTGGCTCCTTTAGACTATATTTTTCATATTCCAGAAGATACCTATGGTGAAGATCCTCCACAGGGAACAGATTTTTAAAGACTGCCTCAAGTCCTCTCTCCTCTCTCTTCTGGGGTGGTACCCCTTTCTGGATGAATTTTTTAAATGATGAGAGTTGGACATCTATCAGATCAGGCAGATCTATGACCTCCTTTATCTTACCAAAGGATTTCCTCATTCAAAACCTCCTTGTCGCTTCGCTCCATTGCAAAATGAAAATTGCAAATTGAAAAATGCTCTCTTTTTAGGACACAGATTC
>CAYRBN010000031.1:0-14843 GCA_964422625.1 uncultured bacterium
TATCTATGAGATTAAAAAGGTCTAAACCGTCACCACACTTAATGGTCAAGAACCATTTTTAATTGATTTCTCTGTGTTCTCCCGTCTTTCGACGGGACAGGTCTGTGGTTAAGTTTTTTCAAAGATACCAACCCTAAACAAGGGAGGATATATGAAATGGAGTATTGTATTGGTGGTGCTGGCAGGAGTCTCCTTCATTATGGGAATGGTTGCCAGAATCCTTGTGTATTGGGGAACGGTGACATTTCTTGGAATTCGCCCTGCGTCATACTTACTCTTCACAAATACGCTCCTCCTTTTTGCTATTGCTATAGCGATTCTGGTCAAGTTCCAGAAGAGCTGATAGTGTAGGGGGGAAAGTGGGAGGGATAAAGCTCTGTTCCTACATTGTAGGGACAACCCTTGTGTTTGGAAGTTTGCCCTCTCTTCCACAACAGGGAATGGCTATGTGCGAGTTCTGAACCCCTTACCGAGTACCTCGTGGACATTGCTTATTACAACAAATGCATCCCTGTCCTCTTGCCAGATGATATCTCGTAGTTGCTGAACTTCTTTTCTGGTTACTATACAGAGGAGAACCTTATTTAGTCCTTTTGAATGCATGCCCTCTCCGTGAAGCAGGGTTACGCCCCTCTGCATATCTTTCATTATACAATCTGCAATCTTGTTTGGTCTCTTTGAAAATATGTAAACTGCCTTTGCATACTCCCTTCCCTCTAATATAATATCTATCACCTTTGAACAGAGGAAAAGAGATATAAATCCATATAGGGCAGGCTCATAAGAGCGCATAAACAGGGAGAATATTACTATACTGAAGGTATCTGCCAGCAACATCCCATGACCGGTTGAGAGATTGGTGTATTTTCCGACGATTCTTCCAATAATACTACTACCCCCTGAAGACCCCCCTGCCTTGAATATGAACCCAAGCCCAATCCCAAGAAGCGCACCCCCATATAACGAGGCAAGAAGGGGATCACTGGTTGGTATATCAAATTTGAGAATATAAGTGAAGAAATCTGAGAAGAGAGAAAGAAGAATTACACCAATAAGGGTGCGAAGCCCAAATATTCTACCAAGTTTTTTGACACCAAGAATAAAGAGGGGGATGTTGAATACGAGCATTACAAGACCAAAGGGGGTATTGAAAAAATGGTGGAATATCATAGAGAGGGATGAGACCCCTCCTGGTGGAATATTGTGAGGGACCAAAAAAAGAACAAATCCGAGTGCCGCGATTATGCACCCAATTACTATTAAGACATAATTCCTCAGTCCCCTGAGGTAAAAAGACATGAGTTTGCGCATAATTTGGGATTAAGGATTGCTATGTAAGAACATTATGTCCATCCTTTGTAACCAGAACAAGATCTTCTATTCTTACCCCGAAAAGTCCAGGGAGATAGATCCCGGGTTCTATTGAGAATATCATACCCGGAGCCGCTTTGTATGTGGATTTATCAAATATCCTTGGGAGCTCGTGAACAGATAATCCAACACCATGTCCAAGAGAATGGCCAAAACATTCGCCATAGCCCTTCTTCCTGATATAGTCCCTTGCAATCCTGTCAATCTCCTTCAAGTCAACCCCTGGCTGGACTGCCTCAATTGCCATCTTCTGTGCATCGGAGACTATTTTAGATATCTCATCCTCCTTTTCACCCTCCTTTAATAGGAATGTTCTGGTCATATCGGATGCATATCCGTTATAATAGCTTCCCATATCAAAGAGGAGTATATTCTCGCCCTCTATCTTTCTATCAGTGGGGATTGCATGTGGTAGTGCAGCGTTATCTCCTGTTGCTACTATTGTATCAAAGGCTTGCCTCTCCCCCCCCTGCTTCTTTATCAGAAAGTCTATCTCTGCAGATAGTTCTTTTTCTGAGGAAGAGGGAGAAAGGTTCGCAAAAACTTCTCTTAATACCCTATTTGTGATTTTACAAGCCATTTTTATATTTTCAACCTCTTTTGCATCCTTTATCATCCGTAACTCTGCTATGAGATTTGAGGTTGGGACAAGTTTTTTCTCAGTTTTCTTTAATTTTTCATAGATTGTATATAATATACTCTCTTTTTCAAAGCCTATCTCCTGCTGGTCTTTGAAAGATGGCGACCCAATAAGTTCCTCATGGATATCGTTTTTGGATATTATAATCTCTGCACCCTCCACCTCTTTTCGGCTTGATTCTTTATATCTGAAATCTGTGATAAGAACAGCCTCTTTCTCGGTAATGAATAGAACCGCATTATCTCCTTTGTATCCAACCAGGTATCTTATATTTGTCTGGTTGGTAACAACGAGGGAACTAATCTCCATTTTCTTTCTCAGCCTATCTATCCGATTTTTAGCCATAGGGCATTCCTTACTGCTTACTGCCTACTCCTTACTGCTTACTATCCTCGGGGGAGCCGGATTTGAACCGGCGACTTCCTGGTCCCAAACCAGGCGTGCTGCCAGACTGCACCACCCCCCGACTGCATTATCGTCTCCATTATAACCTAAAACCGACAAAAAGTCAAGAAAAATCTCAGATTTTTTCCTTGACTTTTCGTCGGTTTGTGATATAATCTTTGCAGAACAGATTTGTACAAAGAGATTATTTGACTTTTTCATTTTTCATTTTACAATGGAGCGAAGCGACAAGGAGGGCTTATGCAGAGTTTGAACGAAATAAAAAAGGCAATAGAGGAAGGGGGGATAAAGTTTATAGACCTTTGGTTCTCAGATATACTTGGTTCCATCAAGAATGTATCTATACCTGTAGGCAGACTCCAGATGGCGGTTGAAGAGGGGATCTGGTTTGATGGCTCATCCATAGAGGGGTTTGGAAGAATCTGTGAGAGCGATATGTATCTTGTCCCAAACCTTGACACATTTATCTCGCTCGGGCTGGAAGAACCAAGGTCTGCAAGAATAATATGTGATGTATATTCACCTGACCACACCCCGTTTAAGGATGACCCGAGAGGGGTCTTAAAAAAGGCTCTTGAGAAGGGAAAAGAGAGTGGGTATCACTACAATGTTGGCGCGGAGTTGGAATTCTATCTCTTTATAAGAAACAAGGGGATGACCCCATTATTCCACGATAGGGTGGGTTATTTTGACCTTGAGGGGGACCTTGCCCTGAGGATGCGCAAGGAGATAACAGAGGATCTCAGATCTCTTGGAATAGAGGTTGAAGCAAGTCATCATGAGGTAGGAACAGGTCAACACGAGATAGACCTTAAATTTACAGATGCACTCAGGATGGCAGATAATATAATAACAACAAAGGCAATCATAAAACGGAAGGCAGAAAAGCATGAGACATTTGCAACCTTTATGCCAAAACCGATATTTGAAAAACCTGGAAATGGGATGCATCTCCATCAGAGCATATTTATAGACGGGAAAAATGCATTTGCTGACAAAAATAACAGATACGGATTGTCTAAACTTGCTCACGAATTCCTTGCAGGACAGCTCGCACATGCCAAAGAGATATGTGCAGTTCTCTCCCAAACTGTCAATTCTTACAAGAGACTGGCCTCTGGTTTCGAAGCACCTGTATATATATCCTGGGGCCAGATGAACCGTTCTGCCCTCATAAGGATACCAAGAATAGGTAAACAGGAGTCAGTAAGACTGGAGATAAGATCTCCTGACCCATCTGCAAACCCGTATCTTGCCCTTGCTTCTCTCTTCATCGCGGGACTGGATGGTATAAAAAGAGATCTTACCCCGATACCTCCCAGGGAGGAGAACCTTTATGAACTTGATACCAGCAATGGAATAGAAAGTATACCAAACTCACTGTTTGAGGCACTGAAGGAATTTGCGAACTCCCAGATAGTGAAAGAGACATTTGGTGAGAACCTTGCAGAGAAATATTACACCATAAAAAGGAAGGAATGGGATGAATATGCAATCCAGGTGTCAAAATGGGAGGTGGAGAAGTTATACTAAAGGATAAAGGATGTTTGGAATTATGAAGGATGAAGGACTAATGACCTAATAACCAATAACTAATAACAAATAACTGCTTACTGCTTACTGCCTACTACTACAAGGTTCGGTGGTCTCTTTCCCTCAAGCCCTGCTATCAGATTTTCAACTACCATAACAGCCATTTTATTTCTCGCCTTATAGGTTGCACTTCCTATATGTGGTAGCAATACCACATTTTTCAAATTTATCAGGTCTTCTGGAATGTCTGGCTCATTTTCATATACATCCAGTCCTGCCCCTTTTATTTTACCCTCTTTCAGCGCAGAGATAAGGGCTTTTTCGTCTATCACAGCTCCTCGTGAGGTGTTGATAATGTAGGTAGATGGTTTCATCAGCCCGATCTCTCTCTCCCCTATCAGATGATGAGACTTTTCTGTAAGTGGAATATGTATAGATACAAAATCGGAACTTTTGAGCAGTTTATCAAGTTCTACCCTCTCTGCCATCAGTCTGGCTTCTAATACCTTATTTCTCTGATAATCAGAATAGAGGACACTCATCCCGATCCCCCTACCCTTCAGTCCGAATGCAGTGCCTATTCTACCCGCTCCAACAATTCCAAGGACCCTGCCAGCAAGCTCTGTTCCAGGTAGAAGTGTGGGAGACCATCCACGAAACTTGTTACCCTTTACGAATCTGTCAGCCTCTACAACTCTTCTTGCACAGCTAAAAAGGAGTGCCCATGCACATTCAGCGGTTGCATCTGTAAGCACCCCGGGTGTATTGGTTACAAGAATTCCCTTCTTACTCGCATACTCAGTGTCAATATTATCATACCCAACCGCGTAGTTTGCTATGATCTTCAGCCTCGCTGCTGCAGAGAGCACTCTTTTTGTTACAGGGTCAGTTAGAAGGCAGATAAGTCCCTCTACATCTCTTATGTTTTCAACTAGCTCATCCTCTCTTATGGGTCTATCCTCTAAGAAAAGAGAGAAATCATCAGTAAATTTTAGAAGTCTTCTCATCCCCTCATCAGGAAGTCTTCTTGTGACGAATATTCTTGCCATTATGAAAAATGCTTTCTTTTAAGAGAAAGGGAGAAGAATGAAGAACTAATCAGGATAAGAACACTGTCATTATCCATAACGCACCACCCGTTATGATGGGGATTGTCCAATTGTCGTCGTATTTTGGGATATGCTCAACGAGTGTGGCAATCAAGGCGCCTGGAATGGAAATAATTCGTGGAAGAGGAAGTAGACATGCGATTATGACTGCTGTGACGAAAAATGTAACCCCTCCCCCTATGGTCTTTCCCTTTACAATCTCTTTTTTCCACCAAAATTGTCCAATGATATAAGCAAGCGTATCCGATATAGAGACAAAGAGAAGCACAAGTATTGCAATATCTTTTGGAAAATAACCACATACAATGGATGCAGAGATTAGCCATCTTGTTGCCCCAAGGAATTCCCGCTCCTCTTCTTTCCAGAGCAGTGGCCCAAACACCATCAGGAAAATCCTACCCGCTGGTTTTATATATAGCCTTACGGCCTCTGCGAGCAGAAAAAGACCAGTGAGCGGAAAGAGAACCCTTAAAAGAGTTGACTTATCACCATAGATATAGTAGATGGGGACTACCGCTGTTGCGAGGTGAAGCACCTTTCGTATTATTATCCCGGTTGTAGTGGAGAATCTACCTCTTGATTCCATAAGGGAAGATTATAACATAGAAATTTGTAAAGGTCAAGGGAAAAATTGCAACAAATGGATCAAGGGAAAAGGAGGGTTGGGGGGGCTGCAATTATTTAGGGGGCACAGGAAAACCTGTGCCCCCCTGGTGGATACTGTCAGGACTTCTAAAGTTTGGTTACATTGATTGCCTTAGGTCCTTTTGCATCCTCTATGACATCAAACTCAACTTCATCACCCTCGTGTAGAGTTTTGAAGCCTTCGCCATTGACGCCGGAGTAGTGAACAAAGACATCTCCACCGTCTTCTCGTTCAATAAACCCAAAACCTCTGGACTCATTGAACCACTTCACTTTTCCTCTTTCCATTGCACGATCCTCCTTTCATATTAGGATGTCTATCATTTTAACATGCTTTTTTCTTTTTGTCAAGAAAAAAATTGCAAAAAGAGAAAAAAATGTATTCATTTAGAATGGGATGGCTATTTATGACATATCGGGTAGGATTGTGAGGACACTGGTTGATGGACCACTGAAGATAGGATGAGATAAAGAGAGCCGGGACGGCAGAGATAACAGGGTGCTGTTAAAAAGATGGGATAATTTTGCAATTTGCATTCCTGATCTTGTCAGGAACAAGCTTTAATGTTTTCATTTTTCATTGAGGTGGGTGTTCAGGAGACCTTTTCCACAGGGCAAACGGACACCCACAAGGGTTGTCCGTACTCCCTTACCGATCACTGATTACTGATTACCGAATCTCCTCTCACGGGTATAGTCTATCTATGGTTCTTGGGAAGGGAATTGTTTCTCTGATATGGCGGATACCGCATATCCATGCAACTGTTCTCTCCAGTCCAAGCCCGAACCCGGCATGGGGACAGGTTCCATATCTCCTCAGATCAATATACCACTTATAGTCATCCTCTCTGAGATTATACTCTCTTACCCTCTCAAGAAGTGTTTTAAGGTCATCCTCTCTCTCTGCTCCCCCTATTATCTCCCCATATCCCTCTGGTGCAAGCATATCAAAGTTGAGGACAATTTTTTCATCCTCGGGGTCCCTCTTCATATAGAATGGCTTTACCCCCTGTGGATAACCTGTAACAAGAACAGGTTTCTTGAAACTCTCTGAAAGTTTGGTCTCCTCTCCTGCCCCAAAATCACCTCCCCATTTCATTCCTACACGCTTCACTGCCTCTGTGTAACTTATCCTCTCAAAGGGTCTCGTTATGAGCTCAAGCGGTCTGGTATCCCTCTTTAGTATCTCAAGTTCTTCCCTGTTTTTTCCAAGAACCTGTATCACAATAGACTGAACAAGCTCCTCAGAGAGATCCATAACATCAGAGAGGGTTGCATAAGCTATTTCAGGCTCAACCTGCCAGAACTCTGTTAGGTGTCTCCTTGTCTTTGACTGTTCTGCCCTGAACGAGGGTCCAAAGCAGTAGACCCTGCCAAGTGCCATGCAGGCAGCTTCCATATAGAGCTGACCAGATTGGGATAGATATGCCTTCTTGCCAAAATAGGGAATCTGAAACAGGGTAGTGGTGCCCTCACAGGCAGAGGGGGTGAACAGTGGTGCGTCAACTCTTGTAAAACCCCTATTGTCAAAGAAATCAGTTATTGCCTTTATACAGGTTGCCCTTATTCTCATTGTTGCATAAGGTCGTCTTGAACGAAGCCATAGATGTCTATGTTCAAGCAGGAAATCTACACCATGTTCCTTCAGTGATATTGGATAGTCATCTGCAACAGAGAGAACCTTCAGTCTTTCAAAAGCAATCTCATATCCACCAGGCGCTCGCCTCTCCTCTCTCACCTTGCCTGTAAGGATTACAGAGGATTCATAGGCTATTGTATCACACAGTCTGAATACCTCCTCGCCAACATCCTCCCTCACAACAACAACCTGCACAAGTCCTGTCCCATCTCTCAAGACCAGAAATAGAACCCTCCCACTCCTTCGTCGGTTATATACCCATCCCCTGATGGTAATACTCTGTCCCTCATATTTACATATATCCTTTATATAACACATCTAACGCTTAAAACCACAAAGGCACGAAGTCACAAAGAATAGAGAAAGAAAAACCTAGTGTCCCTGCCCCGCACATAAGCTTATGTGCGGGGTGAATGTCTTGGTGGTGAATCTCTTCATCCTTCACCTAATTATTATAAGTCTCTTTGAAAATACCCTTCCAGCGATGGAGAGGTTGATAAAATAGGTGCCACTGACAAGTTCTCTGCCATCTCCATCAACTCCATCAAATATATAGGAATAGATCCCTCGTGATAGTTGTTTATCCATAAGAACCCTTGAAAGATTACCTACGATATTATAGATTGAGAGGGTAATATGCGCATTGTCATAAGGCACCTCAAACAGAATAGCAGTCTCTCCCCTTGAAGGGTTTGGACTACTCTCAAACAGAATAGCAAGCGTATCCTCTTCTCTATTAAATCCTGATGTTATAATTCTGAGAAAGTCTGATGGAGCCAAAAGACCCTCTGCCCTCCCCATAAAGACAAACAGGCTATCAGAATAGAAGGCTACAGGGTTTTCCTCCCTATCTACCATAGCAACAGAGAGTTCTAAAAGCCAGTGGGGTAGGGTGGTTGCAAGTCCTCCACTATAAATGAACGATACTCCCTTAAAACTGGAGACCCCCTCAATCGTTCCACTATATTCCCTGTCAGGCTCAAACCCCTCTATATAGATATTCTCACCCTTTAAATGTTGTGGAGCAAGATATGGCGAAAGCAGGAAACTATTCCTAACCTCTTCTCTAAACTCTGTTGATAGCACAGCCTCCCCAAGCAGATTTACAAACCACTTCCCATATACTGTATCAGTAGATATGACCGTCGGGATGAGGGATGAGGCTATAATCCTCTTTTCCATAGTGTCATTAGATGGGTTGATGTCTACTGGAAATATAGAGGCAACCCGTACAAGAAAATCTCCCTCGCGCAGACGAACCCCTTGAAACTCCACTCTTCTAATCTCTCCTGGTAAAATCTCCGCTATATCCACGGTTTCAGAATAGATAATCATCCCATTCTCTTCTATCTCCACTGTTAGCTTACCACCGATACTGGAGATGTCTCCGTAGCCCCTCAGAATCACAGAGGGATACAATGTGGTCCCGGGGGCTAGCCGAGGGGGTATAGGAAGATTTTCTATACCTACATCACTCATAAGGGACTGGATAGAGAGGGTAGGGTCTCCAAAAAGCTGGAAACTCAATATGTTCTTCTCTGTGAACGAGTCCGGATACTGGGTCCAGTAGTCTATAGCCCCCTTTCTCAATGCCTCTCCAATGAGCATATCCCCTGTTAGGAAGTTTCTTAAGATATGATAAAGAAATATAGATGTTCCACCCTCTTCTGTGGGAATAAAATAGGATTCTGATGCAGGAGCCACTATAGATACAACCTTATCACCATATCTTCTGTATAGTGTGTCGAGAGAATAGGCTGTAGTCGTTATGACCATCCCATCACCAACATCTGCATCTCCTCTAAGGGTATGTTCTATTGAGATACTGTAATCTATATCCTCTACTCTCTCATAGTCAACCCTGAACCCCTCAAAGAGAGCATCAATCCTCTTCACAATCTGAGGGGGGACCATATCATACGCACAGGAGAAAACTATCTTTCTATTTTCCTCCATCTCGTAGAGAACAGAGCGGAGTAGTGCAGACTTTACTTCCTCAGGTTGACTGGTTGGGATCCTTCCAACAGCAACCTCTCTATATGGACAAAACCCCTGCTCTTTATCCCAGAAGAGTCTTCCATAATAAAAATCCGTGGATATACCTCTCAGATAGAACCTCGGTATCGTCTTATCATCACCTATAATTAGAAGGTAGGAGAAAGGACTTTCTATGTAACTCTCCTTCAAGAGCCTCTGAATCTCCAGAGGACCAAGACCAGGGGGGACTGTAATCAAGGAGACAGAGTACCCCATCCCTCTCTTTTTTGAAACAAATCCCGAAATTAGGGGTTCAATAGAGTTAGTAGTAAGAATAGCGAGAACCCTATTTCCAGTAGGCTCCATAAGATCGATTTCAGGACTAAAGTAATCTAATTTGACTTTTATGAATGGGGTGTGGACCAGTCTGTCTGAGTCTATGTAAAATGGATTGATAATCAGTGGGTAGACTAATCTTTCGCCAATTTTTCTGGGCCGGAGGATGACTGCGGCACTTGTTGGTAGGCTTGCCTCCTCATCCAAAAACTGAAGAGGGTATCTCTGGATAGCATATCTTGAAAAAGTAGGTTGAAACCCCTTCACCTCCTCGGGAAAGGTCTCAATCTCAATATGGCTTATCTCCACAGATGGAGATAGGATAATAGGAAATACCCGGACAGGGAGAGAATGGATATTACCAAACCCCTCCATCCATATCTTTCCATCTCGGTTAATATAATCCTGTGTGGGAATATTTATCTCAATTAGAGAGGTAAGCAAAAAGAGCAAACCAAGATGGCTCATCTTCTTCTCCTTTCTGGTGTCCAGTGTTCAGGGTATACAAGGTCATAAGAGCCAAGTCCATATCTATCGTAGAAGATGAATCTTTCACCTGTGCTATAGTAGTGCCAGATTTCGTAACCCCAGGAGTCAAGTTCAAATGGACGCGACTCCACCTGATCAGGCCTTCCCATTACGAGCCAGACCGTTCCCATGTCTGTTCGCCATCCACCGAGGTTCTTTTCTGCATACTCAATCCTTGCGATGTATTCATCTCTCAGCTCATTTTTTGCTGTCTTGGGGGTGGGGTCCCGGGCGCTCCAGAATCTCTCCCATAGCTCCTGCCTATCCTCGGGGCTTGCAAGAAGAAGTGTATCAATCTCCCCGCGTCTGCCTATATACCTCAATGCCGTCACTCTGTCCCTGTATAGTTCATCATCTCTAAATATTGACCTCTCAACAGAGAGGGTATCTCTCCTTATAAACATCAGGTTATCCCCACGGAGAGGCAGAAGAGTCGCAGAGACAGCAATCTCCTGGGCCTCTGTTTCACTAATGGTATTCTCTATTCTGATGGGAATTCCCTCGTTTGAAGGAGTGATATTGATAGTATCAGTCCTCTCTCCAAAGGTGAAATACAACAGGGCGTCTCTATCTGAATAGACCTCAAAATAGTAGATGACCTCTTCACCTATGAGGGGTTTTTCACTTATAAATCTCTCTCCCTTTTTTGGTATCAGGGTTGATATGGAAAAATCAGGCAGACTATCCACAGAGATAGTTCTAATTTTTTTAGTCTCCTTCAATGAGTTCAGGTCCGAGACGATGACCGCCATCTCATAACTGCCTGGCATTACATCAAGACTGACTGTATCAGAGAAGACCCCTTGTTCGCCATATTTTAGGGCTTCAACCTTTCTCATCCATATATCCCCGCGCTCCCTATTATCTCGCTTCAGAATAACCGATATAGAGTAGGCAGCGGTAAATGCATCCTTCTGCCGAATAAGGGTCAGTTCTCCTCTCTCTATCTCAAGAAATAGACGAAGTTCTATCCCCTCTTCTGTCCTGAACACCCCCGGGGTGTATACAAACTGAATAGAGGGAAAGAGAGAGAGAAGTATTATAATTATATACATAATCATCTGGCACTCTTTTCTGTCTCAACCTCTTCAATCTTTGTAATCAACCATTCTATACTCTCTCGTTTCTCAAGAAGTTTCTCTATCTTCTCATAAGAACCAAGTGGAAATATAGAAGTAATTATCGGACGGAAGAATGTCATAACCTGGGAACCGAGAAAGTTCAAAGGTCTTACCGATTCAAGAAACATAATTGCAGGTGTAACAAGCCCACGAGAAACTATACCCCTTGCAAGTTTCAAAAGGAGTTCATCCTCTTCCTTGCTAATCTCGCTGTATTTACTCTTTGATATCCCAAATGCGTGTTTGATGAATCTGGTGAATCTATTCATCTATTAAAATCTCCATTTGCAGATTACAGATTGAAGATTGCGGCAATCTTGAAATCTTCTAATCTTGAAATCTTCCAGTCAAATATGACATATAATCTCCAATCCTTTGAATAGCGGACCTGATCTTTTCCTCAGAATTGGAATAGGTAAATCTGAGATAGCCCTCCCCGAATCTACCAAACGCGGTTCCAGGAAGACAAGCAACCCCAGCCTCATTTAAGAGATTAATAGAAAGATCTTTTGAAGAGATTTTCACCCCGTTATGAGCAGGGAAGACATAGAAAGCACCCTGAGGCAAGATACAACGGAACCCCGGAATCTGATTCAGACCCTTAACTATTAAATCCCTTCTACTTCTGAAAATTTCCAACCTCTTTTTAACTCCCTCTTGAGGTCCCTTTAAGGCGGTAATACCAGCCATCTGCACAAAAGGGGGTGTGCAGGAGTTACACTGCATCATAATCGCAGATACCTTATATGCCAGAGAGGCATCCATCACGCCATACCCCAGTCTCCATCCTGTCATACAATGAGTCTTTGAGAACCCGTCTACAATTATAGTCCTATTTTTCATCCCGGGCAGAGAAGATATACTATGGAATTTATCATCATAAACCATTTCGGAATAAATCTCATCTGACATTACCGAGATGTTTCTCTCTCTTGATAGGGCTGCCAATTCGTTCAAATCCGCTTTAGAGAGCATTCCCCCGGTTGGATTGTTGGGTGAGTTTAGAATGAGGAGTTTAGTCCTATTAGAAAGTTTGGACTTTATCTCATCAATATCAATACTAAATCCATTTTCCTCAGATAGATGAAAAGGAATCGGGGTGCCACCTGCAAAAACAGTAACTGGCTCATAAGTGAAGAAACCAGGATCTGGATAGAGCACCTCGTCTCCCCTCTCAATCAGAGCAAGCATAACAAAGAAGAGAATAGAACTGGCACCAGATCCAACTACTACTTCATTGGGTTTCACCTCTATCTCTCTTGTTCTTGCTACCTGCTCTGCAATAATCTCTCGTAGTTCTAATAGTCCTTGTCCCTCTACATATTTTGTATCTCCCTCTCTTAATGACATAACTGCTCTATCTGTAATATCCACAGGGGTGCCAAAATCTGGTTCTCCTATCTCAAGGTGGATTATTGACCTTCCCTCTCTTTCAAGTTCATTTGCCTTGGCAAGAACCTCAAATGCCCCAGTTGGACCGAGATGTTCAATCCTTCTTGCAAATTGCCCCATATATCCTCCTTTGTATAAGTCTTATTAAGTATACAGCAAAACTAACAGTTTGTCAAGAAAAAAAGAGGGAAAGCACACAGATTTCTGAGCCTGTCAGGAATCTGTGTGCTAAAAAGCTTGACAATGGGCAAAAATTGTGTTATAATGCTTGAAACAGTTAAAAAGGGGGAGTATGAGCGAACTAAAAAAATTACAAGAGAGAGCAGAAAGGCTCAGGGGGTTTCTTTGAGGTAGAGAAACTTAAGGCAAGGTTATCACAACTTGAAGAGGAGAGATTAAACCCTGACTTCTGGAATAATAACCGTAGGGCAAGAGAGATAACGAAGGAACTATCAGATAAAAAAAACACAGTATCAATTTTAGAGAGTCTGAAAAAAGATATTGAGGATCTGATGGAACTTTCTTCCCTTGTGATGGAAAAGGACCTTGCAGAAGAGGTCCTATCCATAAGAAAGAAGATTGACCGATTTGAACTCCAATCTATTCTTGGAGAGGAGGATGATAGAAGAGATGCAATACTGACCATACATCCAGGTGCAGGTGGAACCGATGCCTGTGACTGGGCAGAGATATTACTTCGTATGTACACAAGATGGGCAGACCGACAGGGATTTTCAGTGGTTCTTCTTGACCTTGAGCCTGGGGATGTTGCAGGTATCAAAAATGTGGTTGTGGAAATAAAGGGCAAATATGCCTATGGATATCTAAGGTCAGAAAGAGGTGTTCATAGGCTTGTTCGCATATCACCTTTTGACACAGGGGCAAGGAGACATACATCGTTTGCATCCTGCTTTATATATCCTGTTATTGAAAAGGCAACAGATGTCGAGATAAAAGAAGATGAGATCAAGATGGTTACTTTCCGCTCATCAGGACCTGGTGGTCAGAGTGTGAATAAGCTTAGTACAGCAGTCAGGATTACACACATCCCGACCGGGATAGTGGTCAGCTGTCAGAGAGAACGTTCACAGTATCAGAATAGGATGAATGCCTTAAAGATACTGCGGGCAAAACTACATCAGATAAAAAAAGAAGAGGCAAGAAAGAGGCAGGAGAATCTTGAGGCAGAGAAGACAGAGATAGGGTGGGGAAGAGAGATACGTTCATACATATTCCATCCATATCAGCTGGTAAAGGACCACCGTACAGGTGTTGAGGTGGGGAATCTTGAGAGAGTTATGGATGGAGATATAGATAAGTTTATCAAAGAATGGCTACTGAGCAGGGGTTAGTTGGTTAGTTTGTTAGTTGGTTAGGTGGCAGGTCTGTGGTCTTTCAATTTGCATTTTACAATTTTCATTTTACAATGGAGCGAAGCGACAAGGAGGACTTATGACTCTACTTGGGATTCTGACAAAGGGTGGGTATATGATGATACCAATAGGTATAGCATCACTTCTCGGTATAGCCATAATAATAGAAAGGATTATATACTACCACAGGGCAAAAACCCCGGAGGATGTTATAGAGAGATGCAGGGCAAGGGTTGAAAGCGGCGACATTGACTCTGCTATTACAATATGTTCCAGAACTGATACACCTATTTTAAGGATAATGCAAAAGGGACTAAGGGCAGAAAAGGAACAGAGGCGAGTGATGGAGATGTCAGCAAAGAAAGAGTTTCTTGGCTTTGAGAGATACCTTACAGGACTTGCGACGATCGCAGGGGTCTCCCCACTTCTTGGTTTTCTTGGAACCGTGACAGGTATGATAAAGGCATTTATCCATGTTGAAAGTCTGGGCGGTAATGTGAATGCCTCTGTTCTTGCGGGGGGGATATGGGAGGCACTTGTAACGACGGCAGCCGGACTTGCGGTAGGAATAATAACTTATATATTCTATAACTATTTTGTGGGAAGAGTGCAAGAAGTAAAGGAAAAGATTGAGACAACAGTGGATGAGATAGGAGAGCAACTGGTTAGTTAAACAGAGTTGGGTATTCACCACCAAGACACAAAGGCACCAAGATTTTTACTTCTTTTTTACCCCATCTCCCCATCTCCCTGTCTCCCTATCTCCCTGTCCCC
>CAYRBN010000032.1:0-14755 GCA_964422625.1 uncultured bacterium
ATCTAATGTAGTAGCGGATCTTTAGAACCGCCCCAAAAAGGAATATCGGTATTGATTGTGGTTTCGGCAATTTTCCACCGGTAACTAATTATTCAATTTTGATTGAAAAATTACCACCTGTTCTTACAATCTTCAATCTTTAATCTGTAATCTGCAATTTATTCTTCCTCCTCCTCCTCTTCTTCTATAACAGGCGGTGGTGGAGCTGGGGCATCTCTCTCGCCTTCCTCTCTTATCTCCTCCTTTATCAATTCAGGTCTCATACCCATTGGTGTCATTACCACAGTCCCTAATGGGCCTACGGTGTGTAGAGAGGCAAGCTTCCCCCCCCATTCGTATCGTTTGCCGGTCCTTTCCTCAATAACAATGAACTCGTAGTAATAATCACCATCTCCAACAATTATTCCGTTGTTATCTTTCCCATTCCATGCAACCCTGTGAGGAGGTGGACCAAAGGCGCCCAGCCTTCTCACAGTAGTTCCAAATACATCCCTTATCAGAACCTCCCAGTTTCTTACCTCTCCTCTTACCGCTGAATCAAGCACAAGCCATACAATATTGTCCCTACCTTCTCCTATGGGCGAAAAGATAGGTTTTGAGGCAATTGCCCTTGCTCTGAACCCACCAAATTCAAAGGAGAGAGAAATATTGTGAACAGGACCAAGTTTTCCAAGAGACTCGTGATGTATAGCACCTGCGTAGTCAAGCCTCAGGGTATACCTTGCACCCATATCCCTCCATATACCAATTCCATAAGTTACCTTATATTGGTCAGCTCCTGCCCTTAGAGCAAATGAATAGAAAGGTCTATACTCAAGTCCCCCACTGAATAGAAAGGACCTGTGTTCGGATATGAACCCTTCTATACATATAGCAATCTTATCACGATATGGTCGTGCAGAAAGCCCTATCCTTGCTCCAATTGGTGCTCTCTGTTTTTCAGTATCAAGAGTCCATGTTGGTTGAACAAGATTAATGCCTGTGATGCCCATAGATAACTTGCCCCCAGAAAAGAGAAATATACCTGCATCTAACCCCTGTCCGTATCCACTCTGCCTCAACATCTGCTCATACAACAGCTTATACGAGAGTCCAAACGATAGCCAATTTCTAACCTCTCTGGCGTATGATAGAAGCAAAGCCATACTCCCATATCTGAAACTTGCCGCCGGCATCCTGGTTTCGTCCCAGCCGTCTATTTCGCTGGAGTACATTCCAAGGAGGGTAATTCCAAAACTGCCCGCAGCTCTTGTGGGAAATGCATAGCTTAGCACATTCATTGTCATATCACCACCAAACATGATAGAGTGCATCAGTGTAAGTTCATGCCTCTCAATCTGCACCAGCCCAGCCGGGTTGAAGTATGCCGCAGACGCGTCATCTGCAAGCCCTGCCATCCCTCCTCCCATAGCAAAACTCCTGCCCCCGGGGGACCACAAGACAAATATATCCCCCGCTAGCCCCCCATCACTTCTTGCAAAAACCTGCAATGGTAAAACTATCAGGACAATACCTATTAAAATATTCCTTTTCATTATCCTCCCTATACCCTTCAACCTTTTTCCTTTAACCTTTTTCCTTTATCCTTGTGCATCTCACCTCATCACCCCTATGCTCATCTTCAAGTTGTCTTTAACCGTTCCACCAACCATGTTTATCACTCGCACAGTATATATCCCATTTGCAACCTTTACTCCCCCCCCTGTCCTTCCATTCCATTCTATTTTATATCTACCAAGTTCTCTACACCGAAGTTGATCCGCTGATCTCTCCTTCTCCCATACACGATATCCGAACACATCGTATATGACAACCTCCACAGTGCCTTCCTCAGAGAGATGGAATAGTATAGTTGTATTATCACGCATCGGATTTGGATAAGCAAATATAGGGGGAAGGTCGTCTGTAGCCATCCCTTTTACCTCAAAACGCATAGTAGGTGACTCAAATCCAGAACCCACATCCTTGGCCCTTATCCCCTTCCAGCCGGGGGAGTGAAAGACAAGCAGGTATCGGGTGTAACCATCCTCTACGGATATATTAATCGGTGGCGATATATCGGTTCCTCTGATCTCAATGTTTGCCGTGACATTGACAGCATTCCACCATTCATCAGTAGTATATATAGATATGGTTTCTGGCTTTGCAGTAGACCAATCCGAGGGTCTTAGAACTGCATTGTAACCGTCACGAGTTCCTGGGATATGTTGGTAAGGTGGCACCAGAAGCAGTAACTTCTTATATTCTCCAGCTACCACCTGAAAAACTGTGGAGGTATCATCAGTAATTGCGTCGTTACCGGAGACGAAGAGGGTATGATGTCCTGCTACCCTCGGGATAATTTGTAATGTGTCTAAACCATTGTTTATAGTTCCTGATATAGGGGCTATAAATGTATCGGTTGAAGTTATCGTAAAGGGAATTGCAGAGACATCAAGTGGATTCCAGTAGAGGTCAGTTCCGCAAACAACTATCTCCATCTCTTCGCCTGATATGACCGGCAATGCACTATGTTTCCTTCCCCTCAAGTCTCTATTCCCAGGGTCAGGAGACTGCCCGGGTAGAAGTCCCATAACGCGCTCAAAACTGCCGGGTTGAACCGTAAATACATTACTTGTATCTACCCATGCTCCGGCGTTAGCATATATGGTTAAACCCCCAGAGGCGTAAAAGACTGTGCACATTATACTGACAACTCCATTTACTATCCTGATCTCATTAGGAGAAAGTAGCTCATGTCTTAGATCGGGAGTGAGTAAAAAGAGGTTACACGATACATCGAAACCAACAGGATTACCACCAGCATCAACAAGCCTGACACTGAGAATAAACGGCACCCCTGCCTGCTGTGTAGTCTCAATCGGGTCAATAATCAGTTCGAACTGAGCTAGCAGAGACGAGGTAGTCAACAGAAAGATTAATAGATACTTTCCCATAGTAATTATATTATAACATATTTTTTTATATTTGTCAAGTTTTTTTGCGATTTTTTTTCTTGACAGGAGTGATTTTCTGTGATAGAATAGCAACGAATGACGATGAAACATTGAAACACTAATAGACCCTATGACCCAGAAGATACCTTCATGGATAAAAAAACCATTAGCCCGAGAGGGAAGCGGGATAAAAAATCTCCTTAAAGAACATAATCTCCATACAATATGTGAAGAGGCAAGATGTCCAAATATGGGGGAGTGCTTTGCAAGGGGAACTGCTACCCTCCTCATACTTGGAGATATATGCACAAGGAACTGCTGGTTTTGTGCGGTAAAGAAGGATGGGGTGCCCTTTCCACCCGATCAGAATGAACCAGAGAGGGTGAGAGAAGTTGTTAAACAACTCGGACTCCATTATGTGGTGATCACCTCACCCTCAAGAGATGACCTGAGCTGTGGAGGTGCCTCTCATTTTGCAGATACAATAAAGTTCGTAAGGGATATTGCAGATGTTGAGGTGCTCGTGCCAGATTTTGATGGAAACAAGGATGCCCTTAAGATGGTAATTAGAGAGGGACCCCTTGTAGTGGGGCATAATGTTGAGACCATCTGCCGTCTATATCCTGTTATCCGACATAAGGCAGATTATAAGAGGTCTCTTAAACTACTTGAGCAAGCAAAGGAGATGGGGGTAACCACAAAATCTGGCTTTATGCTCGGGCTTGGTGAAAGAAGGGGGGAGGTGGTGGAGCTCCTAAAAGATTTAAGGAATGTCGGGGTTGATATTATAACTATCGGGCAATATCTGAGACCTCCTAATAGTAGATTGATGGTTGAAAGATACCTCCCACCAGAAGAGTTTGATGAAATAGGTGAAATCGCAAAAGAGGTTGGATTTAAGGGGGTGGTATCCGCTCCCCTGGTAAGGAGTTCGTATAGGGCGGGGGAGAGCTTCGCTCTGGAAGTTGGGAGTACTACAATCTGAAATATAAGACCTGCGGGCTAAAATCTCTATCTAACAAGCTCTCCATCGCTTTTATATCTTCTGAGATGATTCTATCAGTGGAGAGGGGGGGGATATCTTCTCTTATCAAATTTTGTGCTATATGAGTTCCTTTACCAAGAAGTGAATAGTCTCCTTTGGTCCTGATATCAATAGCCTCTGCAGCACAGAGCAGTTCAATGGCTATTATGGTTTTTATATTTTTCAGTATCTCACTCGCCTTTCGTGCTGCTATTGGTGCCATGCTTACATAGTCCTCCTGTCCCTCTGATGTGGGGATTGAATCTACTGATGCAGGGTGTGAAAGAACCTTGTTTTCAGAGACAAGGGCAGCCGCTGTATACTGGGCAAGCATATATCCACTCTCAACCCCTTCTCTCTTTGCAAGGAATGAAGGGAGGCCCTTTGAAAGATGCGAGAAGAGAAGCCTTGCAATCTGCCTCTCTATTATATTTCCGAGATTTGCCATAACAATACCAAGAAGATCCATAGCGACCGAGAGAGGCTCCCCATGAAAATTACCACCTGAGATTGCCTTGCCGGCCGATGAAAATATCAGAGGGTTGTCTGTTGCAGAATTGAGCTCATTCTGGAAGATCTGCTTAACCCATCTTGCAGATGATAAAACTGTTCCGTAAACCTGTGGTATACACCGTAATGAATATCCATCCTGGATATGAGAATTATCGCTTCCAACAAGATTGCTCTCCTGGATAAGCTTAAGTATACTCTCTGAAACCTCAAGGACATCATTATGTGGTCTTGCATTAAGATAGGAACGGTTGAACACATCTCTATGACCAAGAAGAGCCTCAAAAGCGAGACTGGAAGATATGAGTGCACTTGCAAAGACGGATTCGAAATCGTATAGTGTAAGTGCTCCTATGGCTGTAGAGAACTGATTTCCATTTATGAGCGCAAGTCCCTCTTTTGGGGCAAGCGTGAGTGGACTGATTCCTATCTCTCTTAAAACCTTATCTGCCTTCATTCTTCTGCCTTTGCAGAATGCCTCCCCTTCACCTATGAGAAGCAAGGCAAGGTGTGATAAGGGGCAAAGATCTCCTGATGCCCCCACGGACCCTTTCTCTGGTACAGAGGGATATATATCATTGTTGAGAAGAGAGAGAATGGTATCTATAAGGGACGGCCTCACGCCAGAATATCCAATAGATAGTGTGTTTGCCCGAAGGAGCATCATTGCCCTCACAATATCTCTCTCGACAATATTGCCAACCCCTGCAGAATGGGAGAGAATAAGATTCCTCTGGAGTTTTTCAATTTCATCATCCGGTATCCGTACATTCTCTTTGGAGCCAAACCCCGTATTCACACCATAGATAGGAGTTCCCTCTCTTACCTTCTCTTCTATCCATCTCGCACTCTCTTTGCATCTTTCTCTTGCAAGGGATGAGAGTGAAACCTTTACATCATCTCTTGCAACTCCCTTAACATCTTTCAAGGTGAGTGAGAGCCCATCTATGACGAGTTTTTTCATAATATTCTCCTTGAACTGTAAACTTCTATACTATACACCAATACTGAAAGAATGTCAAGTTTTTTCTTGAGGGAATAGGAATTTAATAGGGGGGCTTTCCCATGCTAACTATTATTAGCACACAGATTTTCACAGATAAAACTGATTTACACAGATATAATTCATTATAATGATTTTTTTTGAAATCTGTGTCTATCTATTCAATCTGTGTAAATCTGCGTGCTTTTCCTCTTTTTTCCTTGACATCTGTCTAATTCTGTTATATAATCAAAATGATGATGATCCAATAAATCAATTATCAATAACCCGTAAAGACCAACTAACCAACTAACAAACTAACAAAGGAGGTTCTATGTGGCTTAAATCACAGGACAGGGAGGTTTGGGAGGCAGTTGAGGGTGAACTCCACCGTCAGCAGGAGAAACTTGAACTGATTGCATCAGAGAACTATACTTCTCTGGCAGTGTTAGAGGCAATGGGTTCCTGCCTGACAAACAAGTATGCTGAAGGATATCCAGGGGCAAGATACTACGGAGGATGCGAATGGGTGGATGTCGTAGAGAGAATCGCAATTAAGAGGGCAAAGGAGCTCTTTGGGTGTGACCATGCAAATGTTCAGCCACTCTCAGGGGTTCCGGCAAATATGGCCGCATACTTCGCCCTTGCAGAACCTGGTGCGAAACTATTTGGACTCACCCTCTCTCACGGAGGACATCTCTCTCATGGACACTCTGTCAGTTTCTCGGGAAAGTGGTTTAATGTGGTGAGATATAAAGTGGATAAAGAGACTGAGATGATTGATTATAAAGTTCTTCTTGATCTTGCAAGAGAGGAAAGACCAAAGATCATCGTATCAGGAACAAGTGCATATCCAAGAACACTCCACTTTGATAAATTCAGAGAGATATGTGATGATGTTGGTGCATATCATGTTGCAGATATAGCCCATATTGCAGGACTTGTTGCTGCTGGAATCCACCCCTCCCCTATCCCTTACGCTGATATAGTTACAACGACAACACATAAAACCCTAAGAGGACCAAGGAGTGGTTTGATTATGTGTAAAGAGGAACATAAAAAGGAGGTTGATAGATGGGTATTCCCCAGGCTATCTGGGGGGCCACATATGCATACTATTGCAGGTAAAGCAGTATGTCTTGGCGAGGCACTTACAGAGGAGTTCAAAGACTACCAGAGGAGAATAGTGTCAAATGCAAGGGCAATGGCAGATCAGTTTGTTAGATGCGGGTATAGGCTGGTTGCTGGGGGAACAGACACACATCTCATCCTTGTTGATCTGAGACCAAAGGGGATAAAAGGTATTGATGCAGAAGAATCACTTGATAAGGCAGGGATAACAGTGAATAAAAACACTATTCCCTACGACCCTGAAAAACCGAATATAGCAAGCGGAATAAGAATAGGAACCCCTGCCCTTACGACCAGAGGTATGGGAGAGGATGAAATGAGGAAGATTGTATCTCTCATAGACAGTGTCCTCGTCAATATAGATAACGAAAAGATATATAAAGAGGTAGGAAGAGAGGTGAAGGAACTCTGCTCATCATTCCCGATATATTAAAAAGTCCGAAGTCCGAAGTCTGAAGTCGAAAGAACAAGTAATTACTGACACTATTCACTGACACTGACACTCTTTATGCGTCCCTCATGGGATAAATATTTTATAGAGATAGCAACCCTGGTTGCATCAAGGGCTACCTGCCTGAGAAGAAAGGTAGGAGCAGTTGTTGTTCGGGATAGAAGAATTCTTACAACAGGATATAATGGTGCACCTTCTCTTGTTGCCCACTGTGAAGATACAGGGTGCCTGCGCGAAAGGCTGAATATACCCTCTGGAGAGAGGCATGAACTGTGTAGGGGTCTGCATGCGGAGCAGAATGCCATAATACAGTCAGCCAGGAGCGGAGTATCTCTGGTTGGGGCAACAATCTATCTAACAAATCATCCTTGCTTTATATGTGCAAAAATGATAATAAATTCAGGGATAAAAAAGGTGGTATATAAAGAAGGCTACCCTGATAAAGAGGCAGGGAAGTTTTTCAAAGAGAGTGGAATAGAGGTGGTGAAACTGGATGAACATAAAGCTTGTTATAGAATATGATGGCACAAATTTCTATGGCTTTGAGATTCAAACAGGTAAAAGAACTGTGAGGGGCGAGATTGAATCTGCCATCTTCCGTCTCACAGGTGAGAAGATAAAGATTTGCTCTGCCAGCAGGACTGACAAGGGTGTCCATGCACTTGCACAGGTTGTCAACTTCAATACATCCTCAGTTCTCTCATTAGAGAAGATAAGAAAGGCGATGAATGCGATTCTGCCTGATGAGATATATATAAAGGATGCTGTGAGGGTAGAGGATAGCTTCCATGCAAGATATTCGGCCAGGGGGAAGATCTATCTTTACAGAGTCCTTATAGGAAGGTCACCGTTGAGGAGAGACTATGTATGGGAATATAGGTTTTTATTTGATATGGATTCTCTGATGGAAGGGGCCAGTCTATTCTGTGGCAGATACGATTTCAGGATGTTTGCAAGAAGGGATGAGGGAATCTGTAATATAAGAAGATTTGATATTAGCAAACAGGAGGATGAGATTCATTTTGAGGTAGAGGGAGATAGGTTCCTACATAAGCAAGTAAGAATAATGATTGGTACGCTCTTTCTTCTCGCAAGGTGTAAGATAGATAAAGAGACAATTATAAAGATGTTTGATGGAGGTAAAGGGATGATCGCACTCGCCCCCGCAAGCGGCCTCTATCTTAAAGAGGTGATCTATTGAACGACCGTGAATCGTAAGGCATAAATCTGTAGGAGGTCTGCGGACAGGGATAAACCCTGTCCACAATGTAGGGACAACCCTTGTGGTTGTCCGCTAAAAATAAGATAAGTTATCGGTGGATATTTATGCGACGCGTGCTTGTCTGTAACATAGGAAACACAAATACTCATATTGCAAACTGGGTAGATGATAAGATTGAGAAGGTGGTTACACTTGCTAGCTCTCGTCTTTGTCCAGAAAAGATCACCTTAAAGAAACCAGATATAATTTGGACTGCCTCAACCGTGCCTGAAATAAGAGATAGATGGAGGAGGATTGTCAGGGATATATGGGATATGGAGGTCTTCTCTCTCTCAAGAAATATAGATTTTGGTCTGGAATTGAACTACAAGGGCGAGATTGGACAGGATAGGATAGCGAACCTTGCTGCTGGGTATCTTCTTTCAGGTAGTAGTTTTATTGTGATAGATTTTGGGACTGCGACAACTATAGATGTTGCTGTAGATGCAAGATACAGAGGGGGTCTTATTTTTGCTGGGCTGGATTTAGGGCTTAAGGCACTTTATAGATATACATCCCTTCTTCCACGGGTTGAGTTCAAAAAGACGGATAAAATTGTGGGCAGAAGTACAGATGAGTGTATCCTATCAGGTGCATATTGGGGTGAGGTAGCGAGAATAGAGGGAATAGTCCAGAAAATAAGAGAGGAATTCACCCAGGAGATTCCCCTCTTGACTACGGGTGGTATGGGCGAAGAGATTTCAAGGGCATTGGGAGCAAGATATGATAGATGGCGGACATTAAGAGGGATAAAATATATTGCAGATAGAAGCAGGGGTTAAGCAATTGCACATACTATACCCGATACCTCACCTACCTCCCCTTCTTTAAGTGCCTTTGCACATTCATTCATCGTAGCGCCGGTGGTGAAGACATCATCTATTAGCAGAATTGTTCTATCTTTCATCGCGTTAAGTCTTTTCTCATTAATAAGAAAGGCTCCTTTCACATTCAAAAACCTCTCCTTTGGGGATAGTTTTGTCTGGGATGGTGTTGCCCTTACACGGATGAGTCCATTTTTGATGAATGGGATGCCCAGTATTTTTCCCATCTCTCTTCCCAGGTCCTCTGCCTGGTTAAATCCCCTCTCCCTCTTTCTGCTATAATGTAAGGGAACAGGAACTATCACATCACACTTCTTATAGATTTCATCCTCTGATACTCTCTCTGCCATCAGTCTGCCAAGAACCTTTGCAATCACTCTCTTCTTGCTGTATTTTAAGAGAGTTATCAGGTTCTCTACCACCCCGTCATAGGGAGATATCCCCCTTACATATTCACAGCTATATCCCTCTTTTATACATAGATTGCAGACCTTTATATTTTGATCCAGGACAGGTCTTCCACACCTTCCACAATAAGGAGAGGATATATCTCTTATTCTGGAGTAGCAATCATTGCAGATGATATTCTCATCTCGCAGGAGCCTTCTTGTGCAGGTAAAACATAAGGGTGGGAGGAAAAGGTCCAGGAGGTCTTTGAGGAGCTGCATATAGGTGTTAGTTTGTTAGTTGGTCTTTACTGATAACCGATAACTGCCTACTACCTACTGCTTACTGCTTACTGTACTCAAAACTCTCTTCCAATCTGAAAATGTGGCATCCATCCATGCTCGCTATGAGCAAAATCAAATCCCATAAGTCCCATCATAGGTATCTGCATCCTTATCCCAACACCTATCCCCATCTTCAAGTCATAGAGGTTTATCTCCTCTATACTGTCCCATGTAGCTCCGATGTCCATAAAGACTATGGGAAATATATTCTGTTCAAAGGTGATCTTTGCCTGAAGTGTGAAGAGAGCCGCGTATCTTCCACCTATAAATTCGTCGTCTTTAATAACCCCTATTGAGCGATCACCATACCCCCTCAGTCCCCAGGGGCCAGTGCCTCCAAGCAAGAATTTTTCATACCAAGGGGCACCAGGAGATATCACACCTATCTTTCCTCTCAGGAGTGTGGCAAAATTGGCCGGAAGGCGATTGTAGACCTGGGATTCTATTATATACTTTTGAAATCTTATATCTCCCAAAAGACCTGCTATCTCTGTTCTGATAGAGTTTCTTGACCCCTCTGTTGGATTAAGAAAGTTATCTCTGGAATCCCTTATAAGTTCAAAAGTGACCGCACTTTTCCATTCACTTTCTAGAGCAGGTTCATCCCTCTTTATCTGTACCCTTTCAAGCCCGTATGAAAAGCTTCCCCTTGTAAAAGGCAGTCCTAATATCGGTCTTGCAATCTCTATCCTTCCTCCAGTTCTTCTGTCTGTATAATCTCCAATCCTTCTTGTTATGTGAAATAGGTGGAGTCCTAAAGATGTAGGTGTGTCAAGGAACCAGGGTTCCCTAAATCCTATTTCATAGTTTGCAACCCTGCCGCCTCTTTCTGCTTTTACATAAAGCAATTGCCCAAGGCCTCTCAGATTTGGGATAGATACGCTTATATTTCCTGTCAGGCCGGCCTCTGCTCCATATCCCATCCCTACGGAAAACTGTCCTGCCTCTTTCTCCTCTACATTGAATATTAGATCTATATCCCCCTCATCATTTACAACCCTTGTATCAAGTGTTAGATTGGCAAAGAAGCCAAGATTGAAAACCCTTCTCTGTGAGCGGATTAGTTCATCTCTTCTCAGCAGATCCCCAGGAAAGATAGTAAGTTCTCTTCTTATCACCTTTTCGTGGGTTTTTGTATTTCCCGTGATCCATATATAATTTACTCTTGCAGGATTACCCTCCTCAATCCTGTATCTTATGTCTACGATAGAATCACGAAGTTCCTCCTCTATATCCACACTGAGATAGAGATATCCAATATCTCCATAGATTTCATAGAACTTTTGGGTGGTTTCTTGCAGTTTTCTGGTATTATACACATCCCCACTCTTGAACCGAACATACTTATGGAGTCGTTCTTCAGATATGATATGATTGCCATAAAAACTGACATCCCCGAAATATAGCCTCGTTCCCTCTTCCATGCTTATCTCAATCCTCACCCAGTTTTTCTCTAATTCAACAAACTCTATATTCGTTATCTCTGCCTTTGGAAATCCTCTTTCTCCATAGAATGTTAGTATCTTCTCCTTATCTTCCTCAAATTTGTCTGGATTGAATACTGGCGCCCTTCTAAACCAATTTCTCTCCTTGTTTGATAGTCTCTTTTCTATCTCTCCATCAGAGAATGCCTCATTCCCGATAATCTCTATCTCCTTTATTCTCAATTTCTCTCTCTCAGTGATGAAAAATCGAACTATAACACCATCTTCTGTCAGTTCTGTTTTTGATTCAATCTCTGTGAGAAAATGTCCCTTCTCCCTGTACTCCTTGAGAATTGCGGTCCTACTGTTGAATATGAGTCTGTCAGATGCTACACTACCCTCTTTTACATCAGATAGCTCTTTCAATCTTCTGTCATTTATACTTCTATTTCCAATGAAGATGACCTTGCTCACTCTCGGATGTTCCTCTACCTGGACAATCACCCTTCTACCTCCACCCTTTGGTTCGGTATATATTCTGACATCACCGAAGAGCCCCATAGCATATATTCTCGTTATACTCTCTCTTATCTTCTTGGGTGTCAGTTCACTCCCTAATCTGAGCCCTGATGATGCCCTTATGAGGGTCTCATCTATACGATTATTTCCCTCTACATCTATCTCAACTATAACATCAGCGTAAAGCGAGGAAGCGAGGAGAACTATGGCAAGCAAACCTCTCATATATACTCCATACATAAGGGCAAATTCTAAATTCTAATATCTAAATCCTAAACAATTTCAAAACCCTAAATTCAAATAACCAAACTCTCTGTTCTCCACTCTGGAGCAGGATGCTCCACCTGTTTTGAATTTTCTGTTTTGGGTTTTGTATTTGTTTAGAGTTTAGGATTTCGGATTTAGTATTTGTCCTTAATCATGCTGATTTTGAATTCTGTATTTGTCGTAGAGTCTAGTAGGGGTAACCCTTGCAGTTACCCCTATCGGGCAGGGGCAAACCCTGCTCCTACAATGTCCTCATCATTTTTTCACAAGGAACTATTTATGACTTCTTCTCCCCCTTATTCATAAACGCATTTATTAAGTCAATTGGGATGGGGAAGATGATTGTTGATTTCTTTTCCGATGCCATATCTGTAAGGGTTCCAAGGTATCTAAGTTGCAATGCCGAGGATGTCTGGTCAAGAACTTTGGCAGCATCTGTCAGTTTTTCAGATGCCTCATACTCACCCTGTGCGTGTATGACCTTTGCCCTTCTCTCTCTCTCTGCCTCTGCCTGCTTTGCCATTGCCCTCTGCATATTCTCCGGAAGGTCCACATGCTTTATCTCAACCATTGACACCTTTATTCCCCAGGGGTCTGTCTCTTCATCTATTATGTTCTGGAGGTCCTTATTTATCGTCTCTCTTGCTGAAAGCAGTTGATCAAGTTCAGCCTCACCGAGGACACTCCTCAATGTTGTCTGTGCAACCTGTGATGTGGCATAGAGATAGTCCTGTACCGATATAACTGCCTTGGCTGCATCCATAACCCTGAAATAGACCACAGCATTGACAGATACCGATACATTGTCCTTCGTAATAATATCCTGTGGAGGCACATCCATCGTTACGACACGGAGAGAGACCTTGTGCATTCTATCAACGATGGGAATAAGGAGAATGAGACCAGGGCCCTTTACCCCTGATAATCTTCCGAGTCTGAATATCACTCCCCTCTCATACTCTTGCAATACCCTTACGGCATTTGCCAGGATTATGATGACGAATATCGCTATCACGAACCATATACTGAACATACTACCTCCCTTGTTCTTTTACAGTAACGAAAAAAACTGACGACTAAAACCACTTTTGGAAACCCCTCTCGTATCTTTACTTAGAAAACTCAATCCCTGCAAGTTTCAAGAAATGACTTTGCAACCCAGTCTTCAAAGTTTTTCCTGCATGAACCGGAATAGATAACCGCACTTTGGAACTCTCTTTTGTCATAATCTCAGATTATGCATTAACCACAGATTACACAGATTTTCGCAGATTGTATAAGAATCTTCAAGAATATGACTTTTCACCTTTTAGGTGAAGAACATATCTTGATCTGATTGTTGCAAATTCTTTACTGACTTGTCTTGTGATAATCTTGTGTGATCTTGTGGTTTTTTAACGCATATTCTGGGATAATGCAATGACTACCCCTTATCTTTACAATATGCCACCCATGTTTCTCTAATAGAGCGACCATTTCCTTGCCTGTAAGCGCCTTCATACAGTCATCTCTATTAGCCGAGCTTTCTTGTCCTTTTTAGATACCTCTATATCCACAGATAGACACCCCTCTATGGCTTCTTTAAGATTTTGCTTCAGCTCTTCCAATGTCTCCCCTTGAGTTGCACATCCCGGAACAGATGGGACTTCTGCCCAATATCCATCCCCTTCTTCCTCGTGGATAATAACATTAAAAACCATCTTTCCCTCCTTACCTTTTTAAAGCCCCGGATAAATCGGAGACAAACATGTCAATTTCTTTCTTTTCCCCATTTCTCCTGATTTCTCTCTCCCTTTCTCCTCATTTTTTCCTTGACTTTTTGCCTCTCTTATGTTATAATAGCGAAAAGGCGCCTGTAGCTCAACTGGATAGAGCATCGGATTTCTAATCCGAGGGTTGGGGGTTCAAGTCCCTCCAGGCGTGTTTTTTGCTATTTCCACCCCACTTGAGGTTCCGAGCCTTGTAGCTCCTGCGGATAACATCTCCACAGCCTGTTGGTATGTCCTTATTCCACCCGATGCCTTTATCCCTATACTATCTCCCACAATAGACTTTAGGAGTTGGACATCCTCCACCCTTGCCCCGGATGTAGAAAAGCCTGTGGAGGTCTTTACAAAATGGGCACCGCTTGAGAGAACTATTTTTGCCGCATCTCTCATCTCGTCCTTGCTCAAAAGCCCTGTCTCTATTATAACCTTCACGATAACGCCGCATCTTTTCACTACTTCCTTTATCTCATCTTCTACTACTTTTGCCTCCCCTGACTTGAATGCCCCTATGTTCATAACCATATCAATCTCCTCTGCACCGTCTTTCACACATCCTTCAGCCTCAAAACATTTTGTTAGACGAGAAGATGCACCAAAAGGAAACCCTGTTACAGAGCAGGTCTTTATCCCTGTTCCCATCAGGAACTTGCTTGCAATAGAGACCCAGAAGGGGTGGACACAGCAGGTTATAAATCGGTATCTCTTTGCCTCCTCGCACAATTTTATAATATCATCTTCTGTTGCGTCGGGTCTTAATATCGTATGGTCTATAACCCCCACTATCTCCATATATTGTAGTATAACATAGATTATTAAATTTGTCAAGAAAAAAATATCCACTTGTTACGCAACAGTCAAAATGGGACATTTTGGGAACACTAAAATGAGACATTCAAGGACATATTTATCTGTCGGTAGACAATCAG
>CAYRBN010000033.1:0-2050 GCA_964422625.1 uncultured bacterium
TTCACTAGTAAGTGAATTATAACATAAAATAAAGAACTTGTCAAGGGAAATATGATTGCAAAGAAGGCATTTGGATTTGGACTTGGAACTGGCATCTCAAGGGTGTTTGGGCTCATAAGGGAGATGGTGCTTGCACATCTATTTGGTGCAACTATGTGGATGGATGCATTCAGAGTGGCGTTCACTATCCCAAATCTCTTGAGAGACGAACTTGCAGAGGGTTCACTCACTCCTTCCTTTATCCCAATCTACTCAGAATCTAAAGAGAAAGGAAAGGCAGACAGGCTTACATCTTTAGTGATAACAAATTTTTTCTCTATAACATTAGTGATAGCAATAATCGGAATAGTACTTGCCCCTCTTTTAGTAAGGGGGATAGCTCATGGATTCACGGGTGAAAAATTCTCCCTCACTGTCCAGCTCACAAGGCTCATATTCCCATTCCTCATATTTATTACCATCTCGGCTATTTTTATGGGTATTCTAAACTACCGGGGAAGGTTTTTTACTACTGGTTTTGCTCCTGTCTTCTTTAATATAGGTATAATAGTCTTTGCCCTTGTTCTATATCATAGAATTGGTATTGTTGGGGTTGCTATTGGGGTCGTGGTTGGAGGTGCGTTATATCTTTTGTATCAGTTTCTATGGGTTAGGACGGATGGGTTCCTTTTTACCCCAAAATTAAGCCTGAAGGACCACGACTTTTTACGGGTTGTAAAGCTTATGGTTCCAATATCAATTGGTTTCGCTGCTGGTAAGATAAATACAGTAGTGAACACACTGATTGCATCCTTTATGGTAACAGGCTCTATATCATATCTGAATTATGCCTACCGTCTTGTCCAGCTACCGGTTGGCATAATTGGTATTGCAATTGCAAATGTTGTTCTGCCAACCCTCTCAAGGGAGATAACCAGGGGGAAGGATGGGATGGATACCATCAGAAGTTCTGTGAAACTTTCTATCTCTATTATTATTCCTCTCGCTGTTCTATTTTTTCTATTCTCCGAGATTATTGTAAGATTGATTTATGAGCGCGGGATTTTTACTGCTGAAGATACCCTCTTTACAGCCTCCTGTCTTAGGTTTTTTTCGCCTGCAATAGTTGGATTCTCTCTTACAAGAGTATTTGCTACTATATTCTATTCAATGAAGGACTCAAAGACACCTTTTTTTGTAGGGCTTTTTGCGGTTTTGATAAATCTTATAACTGCTTTAAGCCTCAGGAATATTTTGGGTGTAAACGCTCTTGCCCTTGCGGTATCTATATCAAGCTGTTCAAATGCCCTACTACTATTTTTCTTGATATTAAAAAAGTCCAAAGTCCAGAAAAAAAATCGTTTGTTGTAATTTTTTTCTTGACAAAACTGTTTTTTTATGTTATAATCTTCTTTAATGAAGAGACAGATACCACTTTTGATAGTATTTATATGTGGTGTGGGAATGATCATCCAGTTTTTTGTTCCCCATCCTGTATCAGAGAGTGCTTGGGAGGGGGTCCTTCACTGGCAGATTATAGTTGGTATATTTATGGCTGTTATCGCCATAAGGTCACTCTGTGTACTACATATTGAGAAGATAAAGAAGAAGAAGGAGGGGTGGGGCTATTCATTTATAACACTTGGTGGTATAGTATTCGCTGCGCTCGTGGGTATTATAGGGGGGATAGGAGCGGGGACCCTCTTCCACAGGCTCTTTGAGTTTATAATAGTTCCTATGCAGGCAACGATGTTTTCCCTTCTTGCTTTTTTCATGGCATCGGCTGCCTATCGCGCATTCAAGGCAAGGGATGCAAAAGCGACCCTTCTTCTTGTTGTTGCCCTTGTGGTTATGTTTGGAAGGGTTCCTGTTGGCGAGAGACTTGCTCCATGGCTTCCTTCTGTTATTGAGTGGTTGCTAATGTATCCTAATATGGCAGCACAGAGGGGCATCCTTTTAGGTGTTGGACTTGGATCCATAGCTGTTTCTCTCAAAATAATCTTTGGGATAGAGAGAGGGTATCTTGGAGGAGGATAGTTTAGTTAGTAAGGAGTAAGCAGTAGGGAGTAAG
>CAYRBN010000033.1:2150-14646 GCA_964422625.1 uncultured bacterium
GGAGTAAGCAGTAGGGAGTAAGGAGTAGGTTAGTAACTGTTTGGAATTTTGTATTTTGATATTCGGATTTGTTTAGGATTTAGGATTTCGGATTTAGGATTTCCCGCCATAGGCGGGTGGGGGGTCTTATGAAGATTTGGGATAAGATGATAAATATAGACAGGAGATGGATATATCTTCTCCTTACTCTATGTGTGATAATCCCTCTTATAAGGCCTATTGGTCTGCCTACATTTACGACCAGATATACACGGAAACTTTTTGACTATATAGACCAGATTCCACCTGATGGTCCTGCAGTTCTTATCTCGTTTGATTTTGACCCATCTACTGTCCCGGAACTTATGCCAATGGCAAATGCACTCCTCAGGCACCTTTTTGCAAGAGATATAAATGTACTCTGTCTTGGACTATTGCCTGCATCTGTTGGCATGATTGAGATGGCACTCTCTGAAACAAAGGATGATTTTGGGGCAGTGAGTGGAGAGGATTTTGTCTTTCTTCCTTATATTCCTGGGGTTACCGCTGTTATGCTATCTATCGGTGAAGATATAGAGGCAACCTTTGGTGAAGACTTTTATGGTGTTCCCCTTGATGACTTTGATTCCCTGCCAATGATGCGTCACATAAGAAACTATGATGATATTGCACTCGTTATATCTATATCAGGGACCGCATTACCGTTCCAATGGGCAATACTTGTGGGAACCACTTATGGTGTATCTTTGGGGGTTGGAACTACTGCTGTGTCTGCTGCAGAGTACTATTCCTGGCTTCAGACAGGACAATTTGTTGGTATGCTTGGCGGGCTTAAAGGAGCCGCAGAGTATGAGGGTCTTATAGAGGAAAAAGGGTTTGTAAAAGAAGGCACAAGAAAAGTGGCGTCTATGGGGATGGATGCACAGTCATTTGTGCATATACTTATGATTATCTTTATAATTATTGGTAATATAGCTTACTTTAAGCTGAGGAAAAGGAGATAAATGGGGATTACATTCCTAAAGATGGTGGTTATCAATCCAGAAAACCCTAAAAAAAGAGAGGAGTATCAGTTTCTTGTTGATTCGGGTGCAGTCTACTCGGTTGTTCCCAGAACTATACTAAAATCTCTTGAAATTACTCCTACATCAGAGCGAGAGTTTATCCTTGCAAACGGCGAGACTATAAAATTAGGTGTAGGGAATGCCTATTTTGAGTATAAAGGAACGGTTGGGGCTTCTCCCGTAGTATTTGGGGAAGAAGGAGTATTTCTTTTAGGTGCTACTACTCTGGAAGCATTGGGAGTAATCCTTGAACCAATAAGGAGAGAGATCAAACCGCTTCCTATGGTACTTATGAGAATTTAATCTGTGTAATTAGTTACCGGTGAAAAAATGGTTAGAACGCGGGTAGACAGGATATGTAGGGGCAGGGCTTGCCCCTGCCCGATAGGGTAACCGCAAGGGTTGCCCCTACAATCTGCGTGCTAAAAAAAGGCATTTTTCACAGGGGATTACCTGATCAGTTATAAGGAGGATTGATGTCCCTAAATCCATGGGTATGGTTGGCTGTGTTGCTTACATTTTGTACATTCTCATTCTTGTGGAGAGATAACCCATTTTACAAGTTTGCAGAACATCTTTTTATCGGTATATCGGTTGGATGGACAATAGCGATAATTTATTATAATTCCTTTCTCCCGAGGATATGGGAGCCAATAGTTCATAAGGGTGATTACTTTATTCTGGTTCCCAGCATACTTGGTCTTCTCTCCTTTGCAGTATTTTTCAAAAAGATCTCATGGCTTATTAGGTACCCAATCGCTTTTATTATGGGTTCTTTTGCCGGGATAGCAATTCCCAGGAGCTTTGAGGCAGTCATATTTGAGCATATCCGGGGTACGGTTGGAGCAATATTACCGGGTCAACCTATAATGCTTCTTATAGGTAATATTGTAATGGTCATAGGTGTAATCACAACACTACTATACTTTTACTTCTCATTGGAACATAAGGGAGCTATGGGCAAGGTTGCAAATGTAGGTATATGGTACATAATGCTTGCATTTGGTGCTACATTTGGTTATACGGTTATGGCAAGGGTATCCCTCCTTATTGGAAGGCTCCAGTTTCTTCTGTATGATTGGCTTGGGGTGATAGGATAAGAAAAGTTATGAAATTATCTGTACTTAACAAGAAATCCAGTATCTTATACTGGTTTTTTTTTATGCCAACAGGTGATCCTTGCCTCACATCCATCCTGGATTCATCACCAAGACACCAAGACACCAAGTTCAAGGGTTCAAGGTTAGAGATATACCAAGATTTTGTTTCTTTATTCTTTGTGTTCTTTGTGACTTCGTGCCTTTGTGGTTTTAAAGGGTAAAGGATGGGATAAAGAGATTGGTCCTATTCACTAATCCCTAATATTTTTTTCTTGACGGATAGGTAGTTAGTTTGTTAGTTGATTTTTACCGATAACTGATAACCGAATGTGGGAGGCATCTCCTGATACCGATGCTCAAGGTCCCCGCACCTATGCATAGGTACGGGGCAGGCAGGAGACCTTTCCCACGCTAATTAATATTAGTACACATCTGCCTGCCGCAGGCAGGGATTTTCACAGATAAAACTGATGGACACAAAGATAATTCATTATAAAGATTTTTTTGAAATCTGTGTCTATCTATTCAATCTGTGTCCATCTGGGTGCTTTTCTTGATTTTTTCCTTGACAAGTATAAGTATCTGTGTTATAATATGAGTATCATGGGGTCGTAGTTCAGTTTTGGTTAGAACGCTGGCCTGTCAAGCCAGAGGTCGCCGGTTCGAGTCCGGTCGGCCCCGTATCATCTCTAAACAGGTGTCCCGGCTACTGACTATCAGGAGGGCTTTATGAGGGAAGAATTGCAGACAATAGTTGCAACTGATTGTGGTTCTACAACGACAAAGGCAATACTTATAGAAAAAAAAGGAGATGAATATAGGCTTGTTACAAGAGGAGAAGCGCCTACAACAGTTGAGGCACCATTTGAAGATGTTACAAGAGGGGTTCTAAATGCCATAAGAGAGCTTGAGGAGTTGACAGGTAAGAAAATACTGGATGGTGAGAATATCATAAAACCACGGAAGAACGAGACTGAAGGTGTAGATATCTATATCTCTACATCATCTGCGGGTGGTGGACTTCAGATGATGGTGGCTGGGGTGGTCAAGTCTATGACAGCAGAGAGCGCAGCAAGGGCAGCACTTGGTGCGGGTGCAATAGTTATGGAGACGATTGCATCAAATGATGGCAGACTGCCTCACCAGAAAATAGAGATTGTTCGGAGACTGAGACCTGATATGATACTCTTGTCTGGTGGCGTAGATGGCGGAACCAGATCCCATGTAGCGGAACTTGCAGAATTGATAGGAGCAGCAGATCCTCGTCCAAGATTCGGAACAGGCTACAGTCTGCCTGTGATATATGCAGGTAACAAGGAAGCAAGAGATGTGATCAAAAAACCACTTGAGGGGAAGTCAGACCTTGCAATTGTTGACAATCTCCGTCCTGTTCTTGAGAGAGAAAATCTTGTGCCAGCCAGGAACAAGATACATGAACTTTTTATGGAGCATGTTATGGCACATGCCCCTGGATACAAGAAACTTATGGGGTGGACAGATGTTCCTATTATGCCAACCCCTGGGGCGGTTGGATCGCTTGTTCACTACCTCGCAAAACATGAGAAGATAAGTGCTATGGGCGTTGATATTGGTGGTGCTACAACGGATGTCTTTTCTGTCTTTGAGCAAGTCTTCAATAGAACAGTATCTGCAAATCTTGGAATGAGTTATTCCATATCCAATGTCCTTGCAGAGACAGGAGTAGAGAATATAACAAGATGGGTTCCATTTGAGATAGATGAAAGAGACTTAAGAAATCGTATAAGAAATAAGATGATAAGACCCACAACTATACCACAAACCCTGACTGATCTAAAAATAGAGCAGGCTATAGCCAGAGAGGCATTAAGGCTTGCCTTTTTTCACCATAAGACAATGGCAGTTGGACTTAAGGGGATTCAACAGGAGAGAACTATTTCAGACACATTTACACAGTCGCAAACGGGTGAGACACTGGTCGATATGATGGATTTGAATATTCTTATAGGCTCTGGGGGTGCGCTTTCTCATGCACCAAGAAGGATTCAGTCTGCACTTATGCTTATAGATGCCTTTCTTCCTGAGGGTATAACAAGGCTTGGGGTTGATTCCATATTTATGATGCCACATCTTGGTGTGCTTGCAGAGGTGAACGAGAAAGCGGCAATAGATGTATTTTACAAGGACTGCCTTGTTCCTCTCGGCTTGTGTATAGCACCTATTGGGATGGCAAAGAGTTATGGGGTTCCTTGCGTGAAAATAAAGACTGATACTGAAGAGGTTTCTGTGAAATATGGGGAGATGGTAAGGCTGCCACTTGCAATAGGTGAGAAGAAAAAGATGGTTATAGAGACAGAAAGGAGATTCTATATTGGTCCAAACAGAGAGAGAGAGATAGAGATAGAGGCTACTGGTGGGGTTGTAGGTGTTGTAGTGGATGCAAGGGGGAGACCGTTCAATCTTCCAGATGATAAGACGGAGCGTCTCGGTAAACTGATAGGCTGGAATAAGGCACTTGGAGTTTATTAGAAAAGGAAAAAGGATAAAGGATAAAGGAAAAAGGATGAATTATGAAGGATGAAGGATGAAGGGTGAAGTTCATAATTCATAATTCAAAAAGGAGGTTTTATGGCTCATGCGTATACGCCCGGGTTGAAGGTTACAGCAGGAACTGTGATAAAAAAAGAGAGGAGACTTCCATTAAAGGGGAAGGTATTAGCCTCTGTTGGGGATGAGGTGACTGCTGATACAATAGTTGCGAGGACTGAACTTCCTGGAGATGTTCAGCCACTTAATCTTGCAGGTATTCTTGGACTCGCTTCACAGGACCTTGATGGATATCTACTGAAAAAGCCCGGTGATACAATAGAGAAGGGAGAAATACTTGCGGAGACAAAAGGGTTTTTTGGTCTGATGAAGACACAGGTAAAATCACCGATAGATGGCATGGTAGAAAGCATATCTTCCGTTACTGGACAGGCAATCCTTCGGAATCCCCCTACACCGGTTGAGGTATATGCCTATATAGATGGAAAAGTGACCCAGATTTATGAAGGGGAGGGTGTTGTGGTTGAGACTTATGGCACATTTGTCCAGGGCATATTTGGCATCGGGGGAGAGGTAAAGGGTGTTATTGTTTCCCTTGTTAAATCTTCAAAAGACCCCCTTAAAACAGATATGATAACTGATGATCTTAAGGGAAAGATTATAGTTGGAGGTTCACTGGTTACAGTTGATGTGATAAAGAAGGCGGTGGAAGTTGGATGTGTTGGTATTGTTGTAGGCGGCATCTGGGACCATGACCTGAAGGACTTTCTTGGATATGATATTGGTGTGGCAATAACGGGCTCAGAAGAGAAAGGTATAACTGTTATCATAACAGAAGGCTTTGGAGAGATGCCAATGGCAGAGAAGACATTCAATCTATTAAAAGATAGTGAGGGAAAGAAGGCGTCTATAAATGGTGCAACCCAGATTAGGGCAGGCGTTATGAGACCAGAGCTTGTAATACCGATAAAAGAGGGAAAAACTGATGTGAGTGCGAAAAAGGCCAAGGTTTCAAAGGGGCTTGAGATAGGGAGTTCCATAAGAATAATCAGGGACCCACATTTTGGAATGATTGGCAAAGTAACAAGCCTTCCACCAGAACTACAGAAGATAGAGACAGAGGCAAAGGCAAGGGTTCTTGAGGTTGAGATTAAGAACGGAGAGAAGACAATAGTCCCAAGAGCAAATGTGGAACTGATAGAAGGATAACTACTACAAATCCTAAATTTCAAAAGCGCAAAATCTAAAAACAGTTTAGAATTTATGCCAAATAATAGATAAAGCCACAGAATAACACAGAATTTCACAGAAAAAAAATCTATTTTTCCCATCTTCTGTGTATTTCTGTGAAGTTCTGTGGCTGAAAGAAAGTTTTTTAGGTGCTTCTGTGGCTAACGTATATTCTGGGTTTATAATTTGGGATTTAGATGTTATTTGTAATTTGTTATTTGGAATTTGCTCCTTAATGGTATGTGGCAAAAGAGGGATTTTGAACAGCAGAGAGAATTGATGGTAAAGACCCAGATCACTGATAGAGGAATAAAAGACCCTCTTGTAGTAGAGGCAATGAGAAGAGTTCCAAGACATCTGTTTGTTGATGAATCTTATGTTTATGAGGCTTATGGTGATCACCCTCTTCCAATAGGTGATGGACAGACAATATCACAACCCTATATGGTTGGCTCTATGACAGAGCAACTTGAACTGAAAGGGAGTGAGAGGGTGCTTGAGATAGGCACAGGGTCAGGGTACCAGACAGCGGTTCTCGCAGAAATTACCAGAGAGGTCTATACGGTTGAGAAAATAGCCTCTCTTTCTAATAGAGCAGAAAAGATACTTGGTCAGATTGGATATAAAAATGTCCATATATCTATAGGAGATGGCACACTTGGATTAGAGGATTATTCTCAGTATGACGCAATAATTGTAACTGCTGCATCTCCGGATATTCCACCACCATTGTTTGAACAGTTGAAAGAGGATGGTAGATTGGTAATACCTATCTCCAATTGTTTTGGTCAGATACTCGTGAGGATAAGAAAAGAGAATGGAAAAGAGCTAATAGAAAAGTTGTATGGGTGTGTTTTCGTGCCACTTATCGGTGAATATGGGTATAGGTGAGTAGCGAGTAGGGCGTAAGGCGTAGAGCGTATGGGAGCAGGGGAGACAAGGAGACAAGGGAGTATGGGAGTGAGGAACTGATAACAAATAACAGATAACTGCTTACTGTCTACTGCTTACTATCACCCCGGGGGGTAGCGCAGTTGGTAGCGCGCTTGGTTCGGGACCAAGAGGTCGCCGGTTCAAATCCGGTCTCCCCGATTTCTTATCAATAAGTAGTAGGCAGTAATTAATTTGCTCCATTGAAGAATTTTAGTGTGATGTCAGAATCTACCTCCTGATAGCCTCTCCCTGGTCTCAGAAGTTGTTTCTATCCGTATCTTCATCTCTTGTTGTTATTTCACACTACACTATTCTGGCACGGAATTTGCTTTTAATATAGGAGTTTGGGAGGGGTTAGAACCCTTTTTCAGGCTTTCTAACGGGGTTCACTACGAGAAATCTGCCAGAATTGTAAGAGGGAGGTGGAAAAAGCTATGAAAAAACTTATCTATCGCCTGGGCAGATTAAGTGAAGAACAACAATTAGAACTGGATTTTGAAGACGGGCTCTCACGCACAGTTGAAGAGCATGTTGAATTAGGATTCATACCAGTGAAAATACCGATAATTGATAAAACACCTTATCGGATATTTGATGTTATGGACGATTACCGCAGGTGGGCAAGCAAAAATTTGTAGAAGTGGTTAGGCTATTATACTTAATGATTTATAAAGTTACGAAATTAGCTGAAGTTTTTGATAGTCATAGAGCATAGAATCTTTTGATGAGGCGCAAAAGCGAAGTAAACTTATTGATGGACGGGTCCCTTGTGCTTCTATTGATGATATAATTAAGAGTAAAAAAGCGACTTTGCCCTGACCCCTTTTTCCAGATTTGGTTATTGGAATTTGTTTGTATCTTTTTCATCGGGGAGTAATAATCAATTTTATTATGAAGAAACAGTTAGATTTAGTAAAAGAATTTCATGAAAAATTTAGAACGCCCGTTTTGGATAAACCATCATTAATTCCAAAGGATAGATCAAGCTTAAGATATGCTCTCATGAGAGATGAAGTAGCAGAATATATTGATGATGTACAAACTGAAGATTTAAAGAATATTGCCAAAGAGTTAGCAGACATTCTCTATGCTGTTTATGGCACTATTCTGGAACATGGTTTACAAGATAAAATAGAAGATATCTTCGAAGAAGTACACAATTCAAATATGAGCAAATATTACCATCAATATAAAATGGTTAAGGGCGCGGGATACTTTAAAGCAAACCGAGAGAAATTTTTTCAAGAGTAGGAAAAGCCTCTCGAAAAATGGATGAAAATATTTTTTGAATTCGCTCCTTTTAGTATCGCCACGCTGTGCTCTTCGGGGCATATGACACATATTAAAGTAGAATTATCAATAAAAAAATGTTCCCCATAACAATTTTCTTAAAATTGTTTTTATTGCACAAATAATAGACTGGGTTTCTGCAATTTCCTGCATCAGACCGTAGGCTTTGAGATTTAACACTGACAGATCACAAGTGTTAGGACTTAATGGTTCTAATTTTTTCTAGTAGAGAGAAGTTAGGTGGTTATAGCTCCCCCTCCCCCTAACTCCCTCCCAGCAAGGGAAGGGAGTGATGGAGGTTCCGAAAAGATTTCCTTCCCCTTGATGTGGGAGAATTAATCTGAGGGGTGAAACGAGCATGGATACCATGTAAGGTGGTCAGCCAACTTTAAACTCTGAACTCTTTAATCCCTTGTTGCAATTTTTCTTGGCAGTTTTTCACAGGGATCTACTATTATGGCAAATGTAAAACTTGTATCTCTTGAAAAGTTATACGAAAAGAATGTCATAGGAGTGAAGGAGATAAATCTAAAAATTGATGATAAGGAGTTTTGTGTACTTGTTGGACCATCAGGATGTGCAAAGTCAACAACCTTGAGGTTGATTGCAGGGCTTGAGACTTCAAGCTCTGGCGAGGTGTATATTGGCGAAAGGAATGTGAACAATGTTCCACCAAAGGATAGAAACATTGCAATGGTGTTTCAGGATTATGCCCTGTATCCACATATGACAGTCTATGACAATATGGCATTTGCATTAAAACTTAGAAGGTATCCAGCAAAGGATATTAAAAAACGGGTTATGGAGACAGCAGAAATTTTGGGTATAGAGAAACTTCTCTTTAGAAAACCCAGAGCATTATCTGGCGGAGAGAGACAGAGAGTTGCTGTGGGGAGAGCCATAGTGAGAAATCCTGATGTCTTTCTGTTTGATGAACCACTTTCAAACCTTGACGCAAAATTGCGCGTTGGAATGCGCACGGAACTGAAAAAACTCCAGAGAAAACTCTCCGTAACCACTGTCTATGTTACCCATGACCAGATAGAGGCAATGACAATGGGTGATAAAATTGTCATCCTGAACAATGGCAGAATACAACAGATAGGAACCCCAAAAGAACTCTATGAGAGACCTGTAAATATTTTTGTAGCAGGGTTTATTGGAACCCCGTCTATGAATTTTATTGAAGGAAGAGCAGAAGACGGAATATTTAGCTCAGGTCCCATTAAAATCCCCCTCAAGAATACAAAGGGAAAGAGGACACTTGGGGTGAGACCAGAGGATATAATTATTGATGAGAAAAGTAGTATGAGGGCAGAGGTGAGACTGGTTGAATCGCTTGGAAACGAAGTGGTTCTCCATATCTTTATCAATGGCACCGAAGCGGTTATGCGAACATCTGATAGTAAAGCAAAGGAGAGAGATGTAATTGGTATCAACTTCAATATTGAAAAACTCCATATTTTCAATGAAGAGGGGAAAAGAGTTAAAACAGAATGACTCATCGTATGCTTTCCTGAGACGCCCAAGAAAAAAATCTCACGCAAAGACGCAAAGTAATTATTTCAGTTGTGGGAAAGGTCTCCTGACCTTGACCATCGGCATCAGAAGATGCCTCCCACATTCAGTAATCGGTAAAGACCAACTAACAAACTAACCAACTAACCAACTAACAAACCTCCCCTCATAAGCTCAAGCTTTTACTTTGACTATCTCAACAGTACCATTTTCTTGATGCACTGAAACCCGTCTTCTATGTCCAGACCATAGAAATAAACACCACTGGGAACCTGGTTGCCATAAGTATCCGTACCATCCCAGGTTACTTCGGTAACCGGTAATCGGTGATCGGTAATCGGTAAGGTGCGGATGAGACGGCCTGAGAGGTCGTAGATGGAGATAGTAGGTAGTAAGGAGTAAGGAGTAAGGAGTTTCTCCTCACTGCCTACTGCATACTGCACACTGATAACTGTCTTTGCGTGGAATGGATTTGGGAAATTTTGGAACAGAGTGAATTTTTGTCCCGTGGCCAAAATAGGATCTTCTTCCTCCACACCAATGTCTTTGTTCCTGAAGAGCCTCACCGTGAAGGAGCAGACCATACTTGATGAAAGGGCATCTTCATTAGAAAAAACAATGTACCAGTTCCCTCCACCCGGGATAACAAAACTTACACTGCCTGAATCCACATCCTCTCCAATCACGAATGCATCAAAGTCTAAATCAGCCTGGTAAAAGGAGTGGTTCAAAGAATCACAGATGAAGAATTCAATATCACCGCCGGTAACAAACTTCGCAAATTCGCTTTCAATCCCCAGTTCGTTGTTGAACAGGGTGTTGCCGTGGATAATCTCTTCACTCACCCAAAACTCTATTTCAACTTTGTATATAGAGTCAGGTTCTGATGGTAAGGTGTCAGGAGAAAAAAAGATTTCTGGCATTACGCCATCAAGGTTATGAGACCAGCTGTAGTGATTTCCTGCTACACTTGAGGTTATAATCGGCGTCACATAACCCGGGGCAGGATAATATCCGATATCCGAATCGATTCTGGCCCAGTAAGGCTTGTTGTCGCCAATAATAAAATTTGCCCTCCCATCAGACCCCGTGTAGTGCCATCCTGCTACAGTGATACCCCCACCACGCATGGTGCTTGCAATTAACACCCTGGCACCATCTACAGGACGACCGAGCGCATCCATGACCGTGACTGTAAGGGTGCAGACTTCGCTGTATCTTTCGGTTACCTCCCAAATATATCCATCACCTCTGAAACTGAAGGGGGAGACTATGTCCCATCCCCAATTCTCGTAGTGATGAGTGGAATTGATAAATGTATTCACCGGTTCCCAGCCGCGCCATTCCTCATCATACCACTCGTTCCAGATGTGGTCGTTGCATATATCGAGGGGACTGTTGGTCGGGATAAGGCTCGCCCTTGCTGCAGCCGCAGTTAAATCCGCCCACTCACCACACATCCCAACATGGATATGATAAATTCTCACGGGCTGGATAGGCCTCTCAAACCCAAATACGGGTCCAGCATTGAACACCATCACATCCTGCACCCATTGTGTAATTACACCAATAGCACTGTTATCTATAACATCTGTCTTTCTATCCCACAGCACCCCCACACCTGAAAGTTGTTCCCCTAATATGGGTGAGATAAAGCCGCTATGGATGGTATCGGTGGGTGGATTTCCCCGGTCCCATACCGTCCTTGCGGCGGTATCCGCATGAGTGAATATATGATTTCTCCAGAACACACCCTGTGGTGGCGACGCTTCAGCTCCAGTTTTTGGGTTTATAAACAAAGGCGCCTCATCGGATATTATTGGGTGGACAATATCCCAGTAATACCTCTCTTTTGGTATTTCAACTTCTATCGTATCCAATCCGTGGTCACTTATTTTAAATCTTGCGGTGGTATAGTCTGGATGCTCAACGAGTTCCACAAAGTCAAGCAGTGCATCAACTCTGTATATCTCTTGAACATTCTCCACAAATATTGATGGGTTTCCTGCATAGTGGGCGAGGATTTGTGGGTCTATATGGGCTACCTGGAATGCTACCTCATCGGTATATGGGGCAGGGGTGGTAAGAATGAGATGTGCATAAGTTCTCCGAATCCCGGGTGCCATTTGAGAAAAATTATCCTCAAGGGCAAGTCTCAACCATTCGGGAACAGATTCTATTGCATCTCTTACAGTAGATGTAAGGGTATCAGGAAGATGAGAAAAGGTGAGGATTGAATCTATCCGGATTATACATTTTTCACCAAACGGAATTCTACCATAGAAACTGATGGAATCTACGATCTCCCATTCCACCGTATCCTTTTCCACCGTATCCTTTGGGGTGATCACTTTTCCTCTCTCGTAAGAGGGGATCTCTCCAATAATTACATTTTCAGTTTCATCGCCAGATATTTTGAACTCTTGGATCTCTACTGTAATCCCCCTCTCCTGGGAAGCGATGAGGCTTGACAGCAAAAGAAACATTATCATACATCCTCCTTCATAAATTTGGACAGAAAAAAATTCAAAGAACAACCAGTGAAAACCAAATGTAGTATAAGATAAAAATCCAAGCCCTTATACCACAGGAGCTCTCAACCTATTTTACGGAGGCTGGAACATATGAAATACTACTATATTCATAGAAGTAAGCGCTTCAGATACCTGTTTTTTAGCCAAAAGAGAGAAAATGGGGATTCATCTCTCCCCTCATAAGCCCAAGCTTTTATTTTGACTAACGCAGGAGCACCAGTTTCCTCGTTGCCTGATAGTTACCTACGGTAAATCTTGCAAAATAAATTGGTTCTTGACCATTAAGTGTGGTGACGGTTTAGACCTTTTTAATCTCATAGAT
>CAYRBN010000034.1:0-14517 GCA_964422625.1 uncultured bacterium
CGTGTTCTTCGTTGATTATCTCTGGTGTATCTATCCCGAGCACGCGTATATGGACTCCTCGGTAACAGAAACTATCACCGTCTCCAAATTCAATGAAATCTTTATCTATAGTTACAGAAGAACAACCTGTAACAGTAACGAGTAGAACACTGTTCAATAGAACTTTCAATAATCTTATCACCATATCTCCTACTCTCACAAGCCCCAAATAGATGGTCTGTTTTTAGGACGCAGATGAAATTGGTTATTAGTTATTGGACTTAACTTTATGATTTACGCAGATTGTAGGGGTAACCCTTGCGGTTACCCTATTGGGCAGGGGCAAGCCCTGCCCCTACAAGCCGCTATCATCATGGGATGCTCATATACCTTTTCCAAAAACCCGTAACCTACCTCCCCTTGTCTCCCTGTCCCCCTGTCTCCCACTCTCCCCATCCCGTCTATCTGCGTCCTAAATTTTTATGGTTTTTATTTTTTCAGACAGCCCCAATAATTTTTCAAACCTCTTTTCAGTTCTTTGACCATATCTTTGGTATCTTTATAAGAAAGATCTTCCCTATATCGGTCGGGAACTGGTTCTGCTTCCTCAATTGAAATTTCAATATTAGCCAACCCACAAATCAAACTGAGCCAGCCAGGACCAACAGCTTTTGGATTATATCCTGACCCGATTAAATCTATCTCTTTACCATCTATTATTTTTACCATCTCTCTCAGATTCTCTCCAATCTTTCTGAAATCAGAAATTCGTAATCCCAGCTCAGTCAAGGGGTCGTTCCAATAAGGATCGCTTCCCCCGTTTCTTATAATCAATTGAGGACGAAACTCTTCAGTCATAGGGAAGATGATCTGATCAAAAATATATTGATAAGAATCCCAACCAGTATTGGGAGACAAGGGACAGTTCACTGTCCACCCCCTCCCCTTACCTTCTCCTATCTCCTCAATAAACCCCCTACCAGGATATAAAGTTTTTGGGTCCTGATGGACATCAATAAATAAGACCCTGGGATCTTTATAGAAATAGCCGCAAGTTCCCGAGGCAGTCCTCCCTAATTGGAGACCATTTCCAGCATGAGCATCAGTATCTAAAATCAGAATCCTTTCCAATCCATACTTTTCCATTGAGTATTCAGCTCCGAAGGCAACATCGTTGTAGATACAGAATCCCTCTCCATAATTTTCTGATGCATGGTGCATTCCACCACCAATTGAGACTATTTTGTTTGCTTTGCCTGCATGGATTAAATCTATAGCCATTTTTGCCTGACCGATAAGCAGTCTGGCTGCCTGTTCCAACTTTCCTGGATTAGTCATCGGAATGTTATCTTGACTAATGTAGTTATAGATATTATAATTCCGGGGTAAACTTATACAGGCTTGTGCATTTTGATAATAGGTTTTTATAAAATTTAGATAATCTTCTTTACAGATTAGTAACAGATCTTCATCACTGGCATATTCTGCTTTAAGAATCCTATAATTATCACCTTCTAACAAATTTTCTTTCAAAAAGTCAGGGAATATCTGGTATCTATCTCCCTGAAAAGGATGACCCAGTCCGAAATTATATTCTTTCAGCTCTTCTCTATATAAAATTGTAATCGCCATCTTACCCTATCCAGTTTTAAATGTTCCGTAACAGTTTTTTTGAGTTCATAGGTTAGATATTGTAAAGGCTTTTTACAACATCATCGTGCATTCTGCCAAATTTCTCGCTATAAAATCCACAAAAATCAAAATATGAGAGGCTAGTTACCCTCCTTTCCCTATTACCTCGTGTTTTAGACCTGTTCCTTTATATTTCTTATTGCTCAATACTCTTTGCTTATATGTGGGAAAGGTCTCCTGCCATTGAATAGCAGCAGGGTAGGGACAACCCTTGTGGTTGTCCGTCGATCGGACAGGGACAAACCCTCTCCCATATTCAGTTATCAGTAATCGGTAAAGACAAACTAACCAACTAACCTACCTTTTTAAGAGAGTCCCCCTATTAAATTAGAATCCGTTTCTTCTTTTCTCGTCTCTTGGGCAATAATATCAATTATCTCTTCACTATACTGTCTAAGTTTTTCTGCGCCAATGCCTTTGATTTTACCCAGTTCATTGACAGAGAGTGGAAGGGTTCTACATATCTCTTTCATAGTTTTATCATGGAGTACACAATATGCAGGTATCCCCTTTTTTCTTGCTACCCCAAATCTCCATTCCCGCAGTCTTTGAAACAGGCCATCTACGGGTATCTTCACCTCCCTCAATCTCACTTCTGGTTCAAAATCCTGATTAAATTTCTTAATTTCAGACTTCATTAGACCGGATATCTGGTTTCCGAGAACCGCCTCTCCCTTTTCTGATATTACAAGAACTGGATACTCATCAACGGTTTTATTGATGTAACATTTATTGAAAAGAAACTTCATTTTTTGTGAGAGAAAGTCCTGATTAAATCTTCTGAATTTGCCATAATAGCTTTCCTCTTTGGTGTTAGTAAACCTTAACGATTTTGTTTTAGAACCCCATAAAATCTGAACAATTTTCACCTGGCCAAGTCTGTGGTTTTTTACCAGCTTAAGAAATGGTATGATATAATCAAGTGTTATCTCCCCTTCTGTCTCTTCCTCTTCTATCAGGCAGTTGTCGCAGAAATCACATCTCGTTTTTGCGGATATGTCTTCAAAATATTTGAGAATTGTATATCTCCTGCATTCAAAGGCTCTTCCATAGTCTATCATTGATTGTAAATTGGAAAACTTTCTCTCTTTCAATCTTCTTATCACCTCGTTCTCCAGAATCTCCCATTTTTTTTCTATTTCTCTATGGGAGACAAACAGGGTTGTGCTTCTCTGTTGAGGATAGAAGTTAATCTTACCCATATATGCAAGATCCCAGAGCCAATCTTCTATATCCCATATAGATTTTGATTTTGTAACAGACAGATCCCAGAGGTCGAGCATCCCTGATCTTAATCCAGGAATATCTTCTTTCAATTCTATTGTTCCTGTCTCTGATGTATCCAGATAGCGTTTCACTATGTTTACCTTTTCCATGAGACTTATTCCAACTCTCAATTTTGTATTATCCAGTGATGATTCCAACTCCAATCTATCCATTTTGACAACGACTGCCCCATCTTTTTCGTAATTCTTCAGCACCCCAGAGAGAGCCTTAAGTTCTTCAATGGATGGTAGATCTGTTGTTATAAACCTTGTTTGTAGTGCTTGCTCATCAGGAGAAAAAAAGAGAGTCACCCTTGCTCCTTCCCCATCCCTCCCTGCCCTGCCTATTTCCTGATAGTAGGATTCCAGGGTTGATGGGATTCTCCTGTGGATAATAAACCTTATATCTGACTTATCTATTCCCATTCCAAAGGCATTTGTGGCGGATATAATTCTCACTCTATCTGACATAAAATCATCCTGAACCCTTGCCCTTCTCTCCCTCTCAAGACCTGCATGATAGTAAGCGGATTCTATAGAGAGATTTTATAAAAACTGGTCAACCTCTTCTGCTTCCTGACGAGTTCCTGTATAGATAATACCTGAACCATTCAGTTCTTTTATGCGAGAGAGCAATTTTTCGTATTTGTCTTTAATAGTGGGGGTATTTATAACCTCTAATTTGAGATTGGGTCTATCAAAGCCCAAAACAACTTTGAAGGGTTTTTCTATATTAAGTTCCTTTATAATCTCGTCCTGAATATTTGGGGTAGCAGTAGCTGTGAGAGCAAGGATTTTATGATTTTTAATCCTTTTTCTTGCCTCCTTAATGTAAAGATAATCAGGTCTAAAATCATGTCCCCAGAAAGAGATACAGTGTGCCTCATCTATTACAAGTAGGGATATGTTCATAAATTTAAGTGCATTGATGAATTTCCTTGACCTCAATCTCTCCGGGGCAATATAAACGAGTCTATATTTCCCCTCTAAAATTTCTCTTGTTCTCTTTTCCTGAAGAGCATAGGGGATAGATAAGTTTATAAATGTTGCCCAACCCTCTTTTATCTCATAAGCAAAATCTACCTGGTCCTTCATTAAGGCTATTAAAGGGGAGATAACAACCGTGACACCATCGAGAAGAAGAGATAAAATTTGGTAAGTGAGTGATTTCCCGGAGCCAGTTGGCATAACTGCAAGAACATTCTTGCCTTCAAGGATATTTTCAATTATCTCACTCTGACCCGCTCTAAACGAGGGAAATCTAAACTGTTGTTGAAGAATGGTTAATGCGGTCTTCATATAAACATAAGTTTCGCTGATAGCAAGAATTATAATGGGAAACTAAAAATGCAACACCACAGTTCTGACACAAGCCTATTTCTTTGAAAGGGTTAGCGGCATCTACCTCCCTTCTGCACAAATTGAATTTGTGCCTACATGACATTGACTGGAGTGCAGTAGAGACTGTGAAAAACAACCTTGCGGACAACCACAAGGGTTGTCCCTACATTGTAGGGACAGGGTTTATCCCTGTCCGCAGCCCTCCATCTTGCCAATTGCATTAGTGTGTCAGGAGGTAACACCTAACACCTGAAACCTGAAGATTATCTCAGATCCTTAACAAGTGTTGTCGTCTTCTTACCTCTTACTACCTTGTCTGTCTCCTCATCCTGTGCCTCCAAAAATACGATATATACACCCATAGGAAGCATATTACCGTCGTCATCCCGTCCATCCCAGATATGGGTCCATATAATATTGCCATGCTCATCTATTGAATAGCTTGCAGAGCCTGTTGGGTCTCCGTCAAGAATCTTCTTTCTCTGTCTGCCTGCTCTGTCATATATATAGAGCCTTATATGTGCCTTTCTAAATGGAAGACGATACTCTATGAAGCAGACCCTGTTATCTGATGATGTGGGAGAGAAAAGAGGTGTAGCGGAGAAGTCCAGCCTTTTGGGTGTAAACAGGGCAAATATGGAGTTCTCTCTCCCAGGGGTTGCCTTGAATCTCTTCTCTACAGCCCCTCCCCAGTTTGATGCTATATTTGATGATATCTCAGGAGAGATCCGCTCCATTGATATACCCTTATCCGGTATCCAGTCCGTCTCATATCTGACCTCATCAATTATGAAACCATAGGAATCTATTATCGTTATGGTGTCTCCATCAGTCCCCCTGAACGAGGGAAATGTTCCAGAAGGGGAGATGATAGGCACCTCAGGTGGTATATAACCATACAATACCCTAAAGTCCCCCTCGTTTATGGCACATACAATTGCAAAACCACCCGGCGGTATAATGCATTCCTCATCTATGGAGACTATACGATCGGGTGACTCCAGTTTCCAGTCTTTTATATTCACTGGCTCATCACTCCTATTTCTGAGCTCAAGCCAGTTTTCAGAGAGATCGGGACGGCACATTATCTCATTTATCACAATCTCTTCCAGAGGCTCACCAACCCGCAAACTTGCAAACCCTTCAGCAACACCCACCCTGCAGATTATGATATAATTACCATCATCTATAGTAGTCCACGAGGCAGTGGTGGTACAGGAGCTCAATTTAGGAATGCTGTCAACAATAAATTTAATTGAATCTTTTATCTCCTCCTCCATCCTCTCTCTTATGTAGAAACCTCCTGAGATATCATAGATGGTGTACATAGATGTGTTCTGGACTATCGCTCTGATTTCTACCTCATCACCTGGAAATACAGACAAAGGATAGACCTGTAGCCCATCAATAGGAATAACAAGAGCAGATGGAAAGATATCACCTAAATTTTCACCAGTCTCCCACTCACCAGTAATTAGCCCGAGTGGGACTCCAGTAGTATCTTCAACAAGGATAGATGTTATGGTTGTGCAGGGGAGACCAATACGGAAATACCCGGGAACCATGCCGTATTCCTCATCAACAAAATTGTTTTCGCTTATATAACCTCCAACGACATTCCCATCTCTATCACGGGCAAAGAGAACCACAGATTGAAGAGTCTCGGTCAGGGAGCTATCCCTATAAATTGTCCCTTCTATATATCCACCCAGCTCCATATCTATGATACTAAACCCGTCTGCTTCATGGAAGAATTCATGCTCTATCAACTCATTGCCCAGGAAATCTCGGATTTTGCATTGTATATAATAATCAAACCCTGGTCTATCTAACTCCTTTATTATTCGTAAGGTAGCGAAACCAGAAAACTTTCCATCCTCGCACGAAACAAAAGGTTCGCGATCTCGTCTTTTCCATTCTCCTGCTTGCCGCATCCAGGTTTGGGTAATGGGCCATGTACCACCTCCGTAAATGAATACGCCATATGTGTATTCAGTATTTGGCTCAAGACCCTCTATCTCCACCTTTACAACAAATGGAGTTGAATCATCTGGAGCAGGTGGGATAATAGTCATTCCCCCCGTCTGGGTGAGGAGTGCCACTAGGATGAATGTATACATTTTATCTACTGGTTATATGGACGTCCTTGTCAAAAACTTAACCACAGATAAAACCACTTTATCCTTTTCCCTATTTGACACTACCACAAAATTTTTCCACTGCCATCTTTGCCGACTCCTTTTCCGCACTCTGTATTGAGTTCCCGCTTCCTCTTCCCCAGAGTTCGTCTCCAACCCATAGCTCCACGATGAATTTTTTCTTGTGTTCGGGACCGCTCTCTTTAATCAATCTATATTCAGGATAAATCCCCATCTTGCCTACCGTCCACTCCTGAAGTCTTCCTTTCCAGTTCTTCTCTCCACTGTAATCTACAAGAAAAAGCGTCTTTTTGATAAACTGCTCTGTCTTCCCCAGCCCCCTATCAAGGTATATAGCACCTATAAGTGCCTCAAAACATCCAGCAAGCATAGACTCTGACATTCCTGTGCTTTTTCTTTTTAGGTATTTATCCAATGATAGGGAGCGAGCTACAGATGCGAGTGTCTTTGTGCAGACAAGTTCTGATCTTCTGGTTGTGAGAACACCCTCAGGGAACGGGTATTTTTTATAAAGGACCTTTGAAACTATAAGACCAAGCACTGCATCACCCAAAAACTCCAACCTCTCGTTTGAATCTTTTGATACAGAAGAATGGGTAAGTGCCATCTTGAGAAGGTCCTTGTTCTTAAATTTTATATCTATCGTATCTTCAATGGACATAATAAAGTAGCGAGTAGTGAGGAGCGTAGAGCGTAAGGCGTAAGGAGTAGGGCGTAGGTCGTTGGGTGTAAGCGAGTAATAACCAATAACAAATAACTAATAACCAATCTTACTGCCTACTGCTTACTGCCTACTGCTTACTATCCCACCACTGCCTACTGCTTACTCTCCTACCTATGTCTCTCCTCATATATACCCCATCAAAGTGTATCTTCTCTGCTTCTCTGTAAACCTTCTCTATTGAATCCTTCAGGGTATCTCCTTTGGCGGTTACTCCCAGGACCCTTCCACCATCTGTGAAAAAAGTCTGACCAAGTTTTTTTGTGCCAGCATGAAAGACCGTTGCATCTCTTACCAGAGAAAGCCCTTTTATCTCATAGCCTTTCTTATACTTTTCAGGGTATCCAGAAGAGGCAAGCACAACACAGGTTGCGTACCCATCCTCAAATTTTATCCTTATCTCAGAAAGCCTCTCTTGCATAGTCGCGAGTATCAACTCCATAATATCAGTCTCCATAAGGGGTAGGATTGCCTGTAGCTCGGGGTCGCCAAACCTCACATTGAACTCAAGCACCTTTGGTCCATCATCTGTAATCATGAGACCTGCATACAACAGACCCTTATACTTTATACCCTCTCTTTTCAACCCTTTGACAGCTGGTTCAAAAACCCTGTCTATAATCCTCCCTACATCCTCGTCGGTTAGAAATGGAACAGGTGCATAAGCTCCCATCCCTCCTGTATTTGGACCCTTATCTTCGTCAAGTAGTCTCTTGTGGTCCTGTGATGGGATAAGGGGAAGAAAAAGTTTTCCATCCGTGAATGCAAGTATGGAGACCTCTTCTCCCTCAAGAAATTCTTCTATCACAATCTCTAATCCAGCAGCCCCAAGAGTTTTCTCCACCATGAGTTCTTCTATCTTCTCTCTTGCCGAAAATTCGTCTTCTACTATAAATACCCCTTTGCCAGCAGCAAGCCCTGATGCTTTTATGACAAGAGGAAATTCCCTATTTTTTATCTTGAAAAATGCCTCTTCCTTTATCCTTGCTGTATCACAATATGCTGTGGGGATAGACATCTTCTCCATTATATTTTTTGCAAAGACCTTTGATGACTCCATAAGTGCGGCATCTCTTGTAGGACCAAACCCTTTATCTTTTAGAAGATCTACCAAGCCCAGAGATAATGGCAGTTCAGGTCCCACCACCACAATATCAACACCCTTTGAAAACTCTACTATTTTCCCAGTCTCATCTGGTTTTATATCAACACACTCTGCAATCTCTTCAATACCACCATTTCCTGGGAGGGCATATATCTTATCTACGAGTGGACTCTGCCTAAGTTTCCATACAAGGGTATGCTCACGACCTCCTCCACCTATAACTGCAACCTTCATACTGTCTCCCTTCGGACCGCGATGGTATTGTGAAAAAACTAACCACAGAGAGCACAGAGATATTGATTTAGTAAGGATTTACGAAGAATCTTTGTCCCTCCCCTCTGTGACCTCTCATAAAACCAATTTTTTCACCCCATCTTTCATGTAGGGGCAGGGCTTGCCCCTGCCCATTAGCCTTATTCCGCCAGGCAGGCAAATCAAATCCCTACTTAACATCTCTGCAAAACCAGATAATTTATTGTTTGGAGAACACAGAGAACTAAATCTCCTCTGTGACCTCTGTGGTTTATCATATCCTTTCATACTTTTTTTCACAGTACCGACCGCAATGTAGGGACAACCCTTGTGGTTGTCCGCCCAGCGGACAGGGACAAGCCCTGTCCCTACATTATTATCTTATTTTCACAATCTTCTTTACTGAACGGAAGTCTCCTGAGGTGAATCTTATAAAATATACACCTCTTGCCACCTCCATACCCCTCTGACACTTTCCATCCCACTCTCTATAATGGGTGCCTGGATCCCTGATACCAGAATCTAATAGGATAACCCTCTGACCAAGCAGATTGTATATTTCCAAACTTATCTTACTCCTTCTCGGTACTGCATATTTTATCTCTGTGGTTTGCTCAAAGGGATTTGGCCCGATGTGATAGAGTGCATACACACACGGTATAGTCTCTGCCACACCTGCAGGTTGGGCTATGTAAATCTCCTTCTCTATAATATTATTAGGAGTCCACTGGTCACCGTCCAGTTTTGTCTCTACTCTTGCGATAACTGTGGTCCCACCCCCCCTGGGTATCCAGTTAGTAAACTCTATAACAATCCCTGTATCCTGTGGCACAGCAGCAAATACAGTATCTACATAGTCCCCTATACTGAACATAACAGGAAATGGGGATTCTGTAGCCCCATAGTTGTATACAGTAGCAGAAGGAATATATACAGAATCTTGCCACACAGTATCAGGCAATAAGATAGCTACTACCCCCACATCGTTAATACCAGTAGAATCCACATACCCAACCCAGATATCATCCAGATACCACCCAGGCTCTGTTATGGAAGCATCACTCCCGAAGTGAAACATTAGCTGGACAGTATCTCCAGTATATGTAGACAGGTCAAATAGAGCCTTTCTCCAACCATCACTCCAGCCAGAATAGGCAGGCTCATCAGGTATGCCTCGATTGCCACTTGATACCGCATCCTCTGGATAGCCTCCAACAGGCTCTATTACAGTAAAAGGACCACCAGTAGAGAGCTTCACATTTCCACCATCCCAAAAGGATTCTGTGTTATACCAGTGCCAGAAGGATAGGTTTATATACGGGGCCATACCAGGGAGAACAATCTCCGGAGTGGTAAGTCTTGAGTCAGAATTATTGGAATAATTAGTTCCCAGTCCTGTTGCCCATAGTCTCTCACCAGAATGGGCGCTATCCGGACCATAAGTAGATATACCCCACTGCCAGTCAGATGTGCCTGTCAATAGACCATCATTATCCTCAAAATCAGAGAAATATAATGTCATAATGGGATAGAGTGTGAAATTTATATTATCTTGCGGCACACTTATACTGTCTTTCTTCTCCTCTGTATATCCATCCTTCTGCGCCCACACACTGAACAAGGCACCTGGTGGGACATATAATAAATAATTACCCCGCTCATCACTCATTGTAGAGAATAGGTGCTCCTTGTATCTTGCGGAGATAGTAACACCTGAATTATCCCCTCTATCTTTCAGATTGACCAGACCAGATAAGAGCACCATATCAGCAGGGACAAGAAAGGCATCTTTTATAGTATCACCCCGAACGGGAAATCTATCAGAATATTCCTGATAAGTAAAGGCTGTTATCTCTATATCATAATAACCAACTGGCAGGCTATCAGGAACTATATATAGACCACTATCATTCGTCTCTGCCTCAAAGACCAGCATGTTAGTTATATCGTATATCCTCACCAGAGCACCCCCAATAAGACTGTCGGTTATACTATCCCTCACTGTTCCAGAAAGCCTACCAAAGAGCTCTTTCACAGGAAAGAACTCCTTATGTATGTTATAGCCAGGCTTTGCTATACATACAGTTACCTCTCCAGAGCTCATCGGAAACACAATCATCTGTGCAGTCCCGCCATCATAATATGCGGATGTGTCAATGCCAGCCCCTGAAACAAATAGCCTGAATCCAGGTGGTGATACAACCGCATCTATTCTACCACGATAAAGGGGGGCAAGTGTGTCTATAAGCCCAAGAGCAGAGACTGAACAGGATAGAGAAACAGATGTAAAATCAGACGCACCTATAACCCATAAAGGCTCTGCAAAAAGCATCCAGCTCTCTGTTATTATTCTGCCTGTAACAGTGAGAACCTCGCCATAAGGCGCGGAGATTAGAAGTGAACAGACCCCGACTGAATTGGTCGTGTCAACTATAGGAGGCATAACCCCGTAACCGAATATTTTTACCTCTACATCGGGCACAGGAGCCAGAGTATCATCTATTACTGTGATATAAACCCAGGTGGGAGTATCTACTGATATTGTATCAGGCTCTATTGTGACAGTGGTAGGAACCATTATAGCTACCGAGTCTTCATAAGTCAGATAGTTATGCTTTGTTATGGTTACATGCATCCATCCCTCTTCTATGGGGGGAGGGTTAAGGGCTATCACTGCGGCTCCCCCACTTGAGTAGGCTACACCATAGAGTGTGCCCTCCCTGTAGAGTGCAACAAGGGCAGAGTCCTCTGCCACATTCACAGTAAAACTGTGAGAACCGATAGGAAGAAACCCGGGATAGTTTACTGTAAGTGGTATAGGCTCAAGTGTGTAGAAGTTCATAGAGGGGTCGCCAAATATATGATACCCCTCATAGTAGTGTTGGACCCCTCCTGGCTGTGATGCATGCATCCACTCCCATACATTAAAGAGCCCAAGCTGGAAAAATCCACCAAGAAAGTTTGTTGTGGGTTCTATAAACATAGGTCTAAACCATCCAATCTGGAGTGTATCATCCCATACCCACCAGGCAACAGGAGCACATCCAAAGTATGCGACCCCACCCTTATTCTCTGCCCTTGTCCAGGTCTCAGCAAAACACTCAGGAACACTGAAATCACCTGTAAAACAGGCGTGCCCTATGACAAGAGAATATTTGTCATTGTTTGTAAGAGCCTGCACATGTGACTGTCCAAATCCAGGATCTGCCCAGCTGGTCCGAGAGCCGTGCCCTGTGAATAGAGTCAGGGCCCTTCCCTCGTTTACTGCTGTTGGGATGGGTGTTCCTGTGCCATAATATAGAAATAATGAATCACATATCACCCCATAACTCCTTGCAAGTGCCATACATATCCTGCTGATAAGTTCAACCTCATGATGGTGACGGGGATCGTTAGAGGCTATAAAGTACATCTTACCAAGCCAGTCAGTTCCTTCTGTCCAGAGGTTCCGTTCATACTGAACCACCTTATCCACCATTACATCTATATGCGCTCCCGTTGAACCAGAGAATCTGCCATAGAATATATCAGGAAAATAGTCAGTTCCATCTACTGTGAAGTAATATAGGTCGGTTACTACACCTGTCTCGGTTCCTAACTGGCTGGCGGGGATCTCTGCTACATCGCCCACAAGTAGGCCAAATGTAGGTGGGATGGTCCAGGTATCGTAGGCGTTCTGGATATAGCTCTTGATATTTGCCGCAGTTGGTCCACCCGGGATCTCTCCAGTCCTTGTAACTGTAACATTAAATCCCTTTTTTCTTTTCCAGTCTGCAAATGGAAGGATATTATTGTAAAAGTTATCGTATGTGATAATAAGATATCCAACAGGGAGCTGGGGAACACCCTTTGGGGATTCATAGTTTATAATTTTTTTCTTTAGAACTCTATCAAAGTATGGAGAATAGTATCTCTCCTTTTTCTGGTTTGTGTAAGAGAGGTCAGAGCCTGTAAGAATTAGCCTTACCCTAATTCTCTTTGTTACTCTTATTATATCTTTTGCAGGGTTATACTGGATAGGGGTAATGATAAGTGGCATAAGTCTTACTCCCCTGATTTGCACTATATCTGTTGATCTATATACCTCCTCAGGGAAAAACCTATCACTCTGGTAAGCGAGTCTATCTATCTCAAATCTCACCTGATCAGTCCCTGACTTTGGAACTGGGTGTTGAACAGGATAGATTGGGTGGAATATACCGAGCTCAGAAAGGCTATATTCCTGGAGATGAATATCCTGTAACTCAATTTTGACCAGTGCAGACTGGGGTATCTCTATCAGCCTTGTGATAGCTGGGAGTTCTGGTTGTCCTATCTTACCTGTCAGGCCACCTGTGCCAGAAAGTCTTATGAATCTACCTTCTTCAGTATCTATCTCTTCATAAGCGATTCCTGGAACCTGGATATCAATAACTATCTCCTGGGGCGTTGATCTGATAATGGAAAATCTCGTTTCCTTATCTGCCTCCTCCACAAATTGGAGCCAGGACCCCATAAGACTACCCGATAGGAGAAAGACCACCGCTCCGATTATCCCTTTCATACAATCTCCTTCCTCTCTCGAGGCTGTTTAGCATTCGTAGCTGCCCATCTATTAAAGTGATATAAGCACCCATAAAATGCTATCACCCCCTCAAAAATCCCAAATCACAAGCACCAAATCACAGACAAATTCTAAATCTCAAGCACCAAATTACAAACAATATCCAAATCCAAATATTTAAAAACCAAACTTGTTTTGAACATTGGAATTTTGGTCATTGGGATTTGTTTGAAATTTGAAATTTGTTATTTGTGATTTGCCCATCAATCTGTATCTAAATACTAAACTTGTTTTGAACATTATTTCTAAACAGCCTCCTCTCAACTCTCTTCCTCTCTGTTACAGACACTTCGAGTTTTGGATTTAGTCCATAATCATATCTGTGGTCTTAAAGTGAAGTTTTGCGACCTTGCTTAAGGCATCCCTTCCATACTCTTTTACAAGCCTCTTTCCACAGTTTATGGTCTCATCATTTATACCAATAGTAAAATCAATCCCGTATTCAGCCCTCGTCTTTATAAACCAGTTTAAAAATCTGTCGCGGGCAATTATACTTGCCCCTGCAACCGCAAGATCACCTTCAGCAGATTTTCTTATCTCAAATTTCAATTTTGGAAACGCAGGTTTTATGAACCTGGCACTGCCAAAATCATCAATAATAACGAATCTTGTATCTGTTTCCTTCAGGATATTTCTTATTACTGTTTTATGTGCCCATACAAGAAATCCGTTTAAAGTCCTCATTCTTGGATACAGTTCATTGTATCTCTTTGGGGTGACTAAAACAATTGAATGAACATAGTTTGCAGTTATTGCCTCACTCATTGCCCTGATACTTGAGGATGATAGTCTCTTTGAATCTTTCACCCCAAGGTCTTGCAGAAGTTTCTCCTCCCCATCTCCAACATTTATTCCCGCGGCAACAAGAGGTCCAAAATATGAACCCTTACCAGACTCATCAGTTCCTATCCTCTCCATAATCATAATTATACCATAATCTTTCAGTTTTGTCAAGGATTTTTTTTGACTTAACACTGGACATAAAAAAAACTTGACATAAGAGAATTTATGGTGTATAATATATAGATGGTTCGTGCACTTATAATCGTATCCGGACTTGTTCAAGGGGTCTATTACAGAGCTTTTGCCCAAAAAGAGGCAGGACTCCTCGGGCTTACAGGTTTTGTAAGGAATCTTTATGATGGTAGAGTAGAGGTGGTCTGTGAGGGTGACAGGGGGTTGATTGAGGAGTTTATAAAACAACTGAAGCTCGGGCCTCCTGCCTCAGATGTGAGGGACCTAAAGATAACATACCAGGTATATAAGGGAGAATTTAACGGATTTGATATAAGATATAGTTAGTTGGTTAGTTGGTTAGTTTGTTAGTTTGTTAGTTTGTTAGTTTGTTAGTTTGTTAGTTTGTTAGTTTGTTAGTCTTTACTGATAACCGATTACTGATA
>CAYRBN010000035.1:0-14455 GCA_964422625.1 uncultured bacterium
CCATTTTAGCGTTCCGAGAATGTCCCATTTTAAATGTTCCGTAACAGCTTTTTTTATTTTTTGTTTGTAAGTATCCATGCAGATGGTATCCATGTAGTTTGGTTGACCCCGCACCTATGTATAGGTGCGGGGTTGAGATGGATGAGTAAACAGTTGGTAAAAGAACTGCAAGAAATTGCCAACAAAAGAAGAGAAAATAGTTGACATTCTAAAAAATAAGGTGTATAATTGAACTTGGAATCGCTGTAGGGACAGGGCTTATTCCTGTCCGGAGACCTTGTCTAATCGTTGGATAAATAATATGCGTCCTAATAAGCCCATTCATAAGAATAAAAATAAGGAGAAAGGTGAATAACATGTAGGGTGGCGGGTCAAAAAATGTAGGCACGATTTCAAATCGTGCTTATGCAAATAGCATGAACTCAGTGGACGGTTGTCCTTATATTTCACCAACTAGAACCTTGTTTCTTTATTCTTTGTGACTTTAGCCTTTGTGGTTAGTTTTTTGACAATACTATCAAAGCGACAGTGAGGTATTATGTGGAGAAGAAATACGGTGTTCTGGGGACTTATCTTTCTGACTGTGGGGATACTTATCTGGATATCCAATTTTGGAATTATATCCCTCTCATGGCAAAGGGACTGGCCTGTCATTCTGATTATCATAGGGATATATAAGCTGGCAACCCTTATTCCCATAAGAAAGAGAAAGGAAGTCCAGAAAGAGATAGAGAATCCTCAAAAGGATGGAAATGGGTGAGATAACTGCTTATGACCCTGTCCTCTTTTTGTAATTCCAAGGTGCTCATAAGCAAGTAGAGTTGCCTCTCTGCCCTTTGGGGTGCGTTTTATAAACCCCTGCTGAAGTAGATAGGGTTCAAATACCTCACTGATTGTCTCTTCCTCCTCTCCTATTGAAGCAGCGAGTGTTGATAGCCCTACAGGTCCACCATCATATTTTCCTATCATTGTTGTAAGGATTTTCTTGTCCATCTCGTCAAGTCCACCACTATCAACATCCAACATAGAGAGTGCAAATTGCGTTATACTATGAGTTATTTTTCCCTCCCCTTTCACCTCGGCATAATCTCTGACTCTTTTTAAGAGCCTATTTGCAATTCTTGGGGTTCCCCTTGCCCTTTTGGCTATCTCCTCCCTCGCATTATCTTCTGTCTCCACACCAAGAATCTTTGCAGAACGCTTCACAATAGTAGATAGGTCAAGAGGAACATAGAAGTTGAGCCTGAAGCTCAGGTCAAATCTGGAACGAAGAGGAGCGGAGAGGAGACCGCTTCTTGTTGTGGCACCAACGAGGGTAAATGGGGCAAGTTTAAGTTTTATACACCTTGCATTTGGCCCTGAATCAAGAAGTATATCCAGCGAATAGTCTTCCATTGCAGGATATAGGTATTCCTCAATCACCTTGCCAAGCCTGTGTATTTCATCTATAAACAGAACATCACCTCTCTTCAACCTTGTTACAATACCCACGAGGTCTGCAGGTCTTTCAAGCGCGGGACCAGATGTTGAAACTATATCAACCCCTAATTCTTTTGCAATTATATAGGCAAGGGTCGTCTTGCCAAGACCTGGATGTCCGAAGAAAAGTATATGATCCAATGGTTCATCCCTTCTTCTTGTCGCCTCTATAAAAACAGTAAGGTTCTCTTTTAATCTCTCTTGTCCGACGAACTCATTTAAGCTCTTTGGACGGAGTGTCCGTTCTACCTCTATCTCATCTTCTATAGGTAGAGGTGTTGTTATCTTTTTTTTTGCCATAATCAGGTAAAAGATGCCTTCTTTTAGGACACAGATAAAGTTGGTTATTAGTTATTTGTTATTGGACTTAACTTTATGATTTTCGTAGATTGTAGGGGTAACCCTTGCGGTTACCCTATTGGACAGGGGCAAGCCCTGCCCCTTTATATTCCTTTTTCTGCGATTACCATATACATTCCTTTTATGGGTATTCACCACCAAGACACAAAGACACCAAGATTTTTACTTCTTTCTTACCCTTTCTCCCTACTCTCCCTTTCTCCCCATCCTGTCTATCTGCGTCCTAAATTAGAGAAAGGGAGAATTCAGTTTTTCAGTGCCTCTTTAATCAGTATTTCAGTCTCTCCGGTTGGGTGAGATTTTTTCGCCGCAGAGATTGCCTTTCTTGCCTCATTTCTTGTAAATCCTAATGTTATAAGGGCAGAAACTGCATCTTCTTGAAGTTCCTCATCTTTGAACAATCCTTTCATCTCAAAAATGATCTTTTCTGCCCTCTTTTTTCCGATCCCCTTCACTCCTGCAAGTGAGCTGACATCTCCTTTGTCAATAATCTCTCGGAACTCGTCAAATTTTATACTTGAGAGTATTCTCAAGGCAGTCTCTCCACCAATCCCTCTCACCTTTATGAGTGATTCAAAATATATCCGTTCCTCTTCTGTATAAAAGCCAAAAAGTTCTATAACCTCGTTCTTAACGAGTAAACTTATAAGGAGTTTCTCCTTCTCTTTTTTTATCTGTTCATAAGTGGAGATTGGTATCTTGATGCGATACCCGATACCGCAGTAATCAAGAACAACATAGGTGAGTGTTTTGTCAATTACTTTACCCTCAATATGGTTTATAAACATAGGGATCTATCTCATCTAATTCAATTAAATCCTCCATCTCTTTCTCATGTGGGGGGGTGTGGATCTTATCAAGATAGAACAGAATCAGGTTACATTTTCTGCATATAAGGGTCAGTTCATCAGGACATTCTTCTATCTCTAATGTGGATGAAAAACCACAGAATGGACACATTCCCACAAAGTTCTCGCTTCTTTTTTCAGATTTTCTGGGCTTCCTACCTCTTCTCTCTTTTGGTCTGAGTATATTCATAGTTATACGCTCCCCAAATAGCACAGGCACAGGCATCTATTAGATCTTCAGAGGCACTCGATGAGATCTGAAGCAAGTTCTCAACCATATATCTGACCTGTTGTTTTGATGCTCGCCCATTGCCGGTTATGCCCTTTTTCACCTCTGCAGGTGTTACTTCATAGATTTTGGTATCACAGCTTGCAAGAAGAATAACCCCCCTTAGATGGGCAAGCGAGATAAGACTCTTTATGTTCTTACCATAAAAGAGACTCTCAATCACAGTAATATCAGGTTTCTCTCTATCTATAATATCTCTGATAGCAAAGTAGGTGGCCTGTAATTTTGAGGATAGAGCAGTGCCTTTTTCTGTTTTTATAACACCTGATTCGGATAGCACTCCCTTAGACAGGATTGCATAACCTGTAGCCTTTACTCCACAGTCTATTCCAAGGATGCGCATATAGTAATGGATTAAGCGTGTAACGCCCTCAAGGTCTGCGGACAGGGATAAACCCTGTCCCTACAATGTCCGCAGGGTTTTTTTGCACAGCCTCAGTAGCAAGCTACTGCCTTGCAACCAGGAAGTTGCTCCTACTAACTCCATCCTCACCCGTGGTACCAGGAGTTGCAGACACTTCGTGTTTCCCTCCTGACACATACTCATATATGGTAAAGGTCTCCTGCCTGTCCGCCGTCTGTTTGGCGGGACCTTGATTATAGAGACCAGGAGGTCTCTCCCACAGAGGAGATGCCTCCTACAAGACTCAATCCTGTGGAGCTTCCAGCCCCACACCCGACCTAGCGGAGCAGAATCATCTTCCTTGTCTCTGTATAGTTCCCCGATTTTAGTCTTGCAAAATAGATTCCCGATGCAAGATTCCTGCCATCAAATCTGACAGAGTGCCTCCCAGGTCCAACCTGTCCATCCACCAGGCTCTGGACAACCCTTCCTGCCAGATCATAAATCTTCAGTTGACAGTTAACAGTTAACAGCTGACGGTTTTTGCCTGTGAACTGTGAACCGTTAACCGTGAACTTTATCACCGTCTCTTGCATAAATGGATTTGGATACACTGTTAATTCATAATTCATAGTTCCTAATTCATAATTCGTATCCTCCTCCACCCCGACATCAGGTCCCACCTTGATGAGCCATATATCATCACTACCTGCACCGTAAGAGTCAGTCACTCCAGTTATGATATATCCGCCATCACTGGTCTGCTGAACAGACCAGCCCTCATCCCCGCCAGTTCCGCCGAATGTCCTTGTCCATAGTGTATCACCCAGAGAATCTGTCTTTATGAGCCATACATCTTCCGCTCCTGCACCGTAAGAGTCGGTCCATCCAGTTATGATATATCCGCCATCAGTGGTCTGCTGAACAGACCTACCCCTATCTATGCCAGTTCCGCCGAATGTCCTTGTCCATAGTGTATCACCCAGAGAATCTGTCTTTATGAGCCATACATCAGCATTACCTGCACCGAAAGACCAAGTCTCTCCAACTATGATATATCCGCCATCAGTCGTTTGCTGAACACACTTGCCCCCCCAATCTAACTCAGTTCCGCCATAAATCCCTGTCCATAGTGTATCACCCAGAGAATCTGTCTTTATGAGCCATACATCAGCATCACCTGCACCGAAAGACGCAGTGTATCCAGCTATGATATATCCGCCATCAGTGGTCTGCTGAACAGAAAAGCCTATATCCCAGGCAACTCCGCCGAATGTCCTTGTCCAAAGGGTCTCCCCCCATGCATCTGTCTTTATGAGCCATACATCAAAAGTACCCGCACCAAAAGAGCCGGTCCCTCCAACTATGATATATTCGCCATCAGTGGTCTGCTGAACAGATAAGCCCCCATCCCAGCCAACTCCGCCGAATGTCCTTGTCCATAGTGTATCACCCAGAGAATCTGTCTTTATGAGCCATACATCAGCACCACCTGCACCGTAAGACCAGGTCCATCCAGTTATGATATATCCGCCATCAGTCGTCTGCTGAACAGAAGAGGCCCTCTCCCAGTCAGTTCCGCCGAAGGTCCTTGTCCATAGTGTATCACCCAGAGCATCTGTCTTTATGAGCCAGACATCACCATGACCTGCACCAAAAGAGCTGGTCCCTCCAGCTATGATATATCCGCCATCACTGGTCTGCTGAACAGAATAACTAACATCACGGTCAGTTCCGCCGAATGTCCTTGTCCAGAGGGTATCCGGTCCCTGTGCGTGCAAGGAGATGGTCAATACTCCTATTATTGCAACAATGCCCACAGTTATCCTCATAACCCCAGCCCTCTTTGCTATAATACCTCCTTCGAGATTCGCTGGTATTGTGAAAAATGAAAAGTGTAAAATGCAAAATTAAAGTCCAATGTCCGGTGGTGTGGCTTGTCTGGAGTGCATCCGCTTGCGGATGCCTGCATTACCAAGGTAATGCACTCCAGGTCACTTCGCTCTATTGAAAAATTAAAATTGCAAATTTATCTTTCTTTACATTTTGCATTGAGCCATTGCGCTTAAAGGTAGTGCTTCTTCACTTGTCGATTCTATGGTTAAGAAACTCATCTGGTATATCAAAATTTGAGTGGACATGTTGAACATCATCATGTTCCTCAAGTTCATCCATAAGTTTTAGAACAGTCTTTACATCCCCTTTTTTAACCTTAACTGTTGTTTGTGGGTGTTTCGTCAAATCCGCAGAGTTGTATTCTATTCCTTCTCTCTTTAATGAGGATTTTACCCCCTCAAAATCTTGATGTGATGTGATAATCTGATAGCAATTATCTTCTACACTAACATCATCAGCTCCAGCATCAAGAGCAATACTGAGGATGGTCTCCTCATCCACCTTACTCTTTTCAATATAGATAATTCCCTTCTCCTCAAACATCCATGAAACAGAACCCGACTCCCCGAGATTACCACTGTGTCGGGAGAAGGCGTGGCGAATCTCACTTGTGGTGCGGTTTCTGTTGTCAGTAAGAGTTTCTATGATAATGGCAATACCACCCGGACCATATCCCTCGTAGCTAATCTCTTCATAATGGACACCCTCAAGTTCCCCTGTTCCCCTCATTATTGCCTTCTTGATATTGTTCTGAGGCATATTCTGTGCCTTTGCAGCCTCTATCGCAGATCTCAATCTCGCATTTGTCTCAGGGTTGCCCCCATCTCTTGCAGCAATAGTTATTTCACGAATGAGACGGGTGAATATTCTACCTCTATGGGCATCTGTCTTCTCCTTTTTTCTCTTTATCTGTGACCATTTTGAATGTCCAGACATAGATATATTATACCATACTTCTTTCAAAAAGTCAAGAAAAATCTTGCAACATGTTACGCAACAAAAAAAAATCTCACGCAGAGACGCAAAGTCGCAATAACAGGTGGAGCATCTTGCTCCACAACCTTAACTGTGGGAAAGGTCTCTTGACCTTGACTGTGGGAAAGCCCTTCTGGGCTTGATATCATCGAGGGCAGAAGCCCTCTCCCACATTCGGTTATCGGTAATCAGTTATCAGTAATCGGTAAAGCCCACCTAACCAACTAACAAACTAACCAACCAACTAACTACCTATCCGTCAAGAAAAATCTCTCTCGCAAAGACGCAAAGTTCATACCAGTGGTGTCAAGAGTTACCTCCTGACACACCCCCAATTATAAAAAGGGGGATGTCTTTCAACACCCCCCTCTGTTTGGATAGACATCTCAGCGAAGCAAAATCATCTTTCTTACTGCCTTGTAATCCCCCGCTGTGAGCCTTGCAAAGTAGACGCCTGATGCAAGACCTCTGCCATCAAATCTCGCACTGTAATAACCTGCCTTTAACTTCTCATCTACAAGTGTCTGGACAACCCTTCCTGCTATGTCATACATACTGATGGTAATCGGTGAGAGGTAATCTGTAATCGGTTGGTTACCGATAACCGATAACCGATAACCGTCTTTTCTCTGAACGGATTGGGATAGACCGATAATTCATAATGCATAATTCCTAATTCATAATTCTCATCCTCCTCAACCCCAACCAGCAGATTCTCATATATCTGTAATCCACAGTGCTGATCTGCAATGTATACATAAGAAGTCTCAACCGCTACACCATCGGACACTACTAGATACTAACATAAATGCTTTAATTTTTGCTTGATTGCTTATGAAATTGTACCAATGGAACCTAATATGCGACTACGGGGCAACACAGCTAGAAAACCAAGCCTGATCAACGATTTTGATAGCAAGCTGCTTGGCTTAAAATCTTCGTCAGCAGGAGAAATGATCTCGTCAAAATCTTTGGTATATTGGTGCAATTGTGTGCTTATGCCACAGACGAGAAAATCACCATAAAGTGGCATTTTCCGTAAAACAATTGCCGGCCTGTCTTTAAGTTTTCCATCAGCCTGTGGCACTGATGTAAGGATTACATCACCTTGTTTCATAGTTAGGATTTACCTCTTTGAGTAAGTCTGATGAATACTCAGGTTCGTTTTCTCCATATGCATCTTCTAACCTTTGACTTGAGAGAAGCAACCAATTTTTATATTCATTATCAGGCTCCTGTTTTGGTAAAATGGTTACCATCAGCTTAGCCTCTGGTTTCAAGTCAAACGGTTCATCTAAACAAATTCGCTCACCATCAAAATGAGCTGGTAAAGTTACAATAGGCATAATAAGCCCCCTTTCCAGATTGAGATATATGTTAATTCAATAAGCTTAACGTTAGAACTCACCCGCCAAAAAGCGTAGCTTTTTGGTCGGGTGCAGTGAGTTATTATGCCCTACCTTTTTCTGTCCTTCCAATATCCTGGCTTTCTGTTGAGGTGCATCACTGTAATTCTGATTATTTGCTCGTCTTCTATCTGGTAGATGACACCATACGGAAAGCGATTGACTAAGCATCTTATAGTATTCCGGGACAGAGGTGTCCATGCACGGGGAAACGCGAGGATGTTCCGAATTGCGGCGTAGACCTCTTCCGCAAACTGCAGGCCAAGACCATTCTGGCATCCATTGTAGTAATCTACAGCATCATTCAGCCCTTGCTCCGCAGCCGGGTGAAAAGAGAGCGTCATGTGGATAGCCTGTTTCCTATCTTCTTGAAAACTTCGTCCCCGGGGATGGTTTTTACCTTCCCTATTCTTATTTCCTGGACTCTCTTCTCTGCCTCTGCAGCCCACGCCTCGTCGATCTCTTTTCGACCTGGATTGAGGCTCCGTAGAAGTTTGTCAGCGAGTTGCGTCCTGACCTCGACAGGTAATGACAGTGCCTTAGCAATAAGATCGTCTGTTTTTATCATGATGACACCTCCAGTCCATAGTCATGATATAGCAGAATCCTCGCCCTTTGCAAAGATTCTTTTTTTTGGCATAACGGTAGAACTCACCCACCAAAAAGCGCCAGCTTTTTGGTCGGGTGTAGTGATTTGTTAGGTTCCGATTATTTCATTTAAACCTTCAATAATTTGAACCAATTCCTCTGGAGATGCCATACTTATCCTTTTACCAATCCTTTCTATGGAAAGTGTTCTAATTTGGCTAATTTTGACCCATGAACGCTTTGGCAGATTCTTTGATGTTAGCTCCAGAGTCAGAGGAAAACCCGCATGCTGAGGTTGACTTGTAATAGCCATTGCAATGACCGTCCCAGAGCGCTCATTGAAAACATCCTGGCTTATAATAAAACAGGTCTCAAGCCTGCTTGCTCCCTGCCTCGCACAGGGTTTAAATCAGCCCAACGAATCTCGCCTCTCAATATTCGGGCCATTTGCTCGATTCCTCAGATACACCTTCTTCAGCCATTGCTTTTTCTAAGGATGGATTGAGCCTGCCACATTCTTTCGCCAAACGGCTACGCTCCATCCGTTCCAGCTTCTCCTGGACTGCTTCCTGAATTGCCCGACTACGGTTTGTGAAAATATGTTCCTTGATGAGACGATCTAAATGGTTGACGATATTCCGATCCATGGTGATTGCAATCTTATACTTGCCCATCGTTCACCTCCTGGTATTACTATACATCATACCGAGAATTTTGTCAAGTTGCAAATTTCTTGATAGAACCTAACAACATGGATCACTTGCTGGTATGGAGCGCAGCGGAATACCAGTCAAGTGTATCCTTTTGTTATGTGGTTTTCAAGTGAGCTTCAATAGTGTCAGATGATAAATCAGCACCACAATCCCACTCAACAAAGTATTTACCATTCATTACTTTACGGAAAGCATCTTGATTTCTCAATTCTATAAAAGCTTCAAGTCCCAAATACGGACTTACATCAAAAACACCTGTAATCCCATCTTCAGTAATGATTTTAAGTGTGTAGTTTTTGTCGGGTTTAACTTCAGATATTCTCATTGGTCTAATCCTTTAATTTTAAATGGTGTTTTACCATTAACAGCAAGCTCCCAATCCGCGAGTAAATCCTCTTGATGAATTTCGATCCAAGCAATAACCAGCTTTTCCTTTTTGGAAGGTATTTTCCCTGCTAGTAAATTTCCATCAGGTATAGAATAAACAGCCACTTCTCCCTGATATTCAGCGTGAATGTGTGGCAGATTATGCTTATCGGTATTCTTAAAAAACATGCGTATCAGAATACCGTAAAACATTGAAATCGTTGGCATTTTTTCTCCTCCTCTGTGATTACTGTTTTTGCACATAACATTGGATCTCACCTGCCAAAAAGCGCAGCTTTTTGGTCAGCTGCAGCGATTGGTTAGGCTTTTAGTCGTTGTTTCTATTCGTTTCGATATTTCATTGCTGCGTTACTAATCTCTTTTATACTTCTCTTAGACCACATATCTTTTTGCCATCGGGTGTAATCAAACGGTTCACGCCTTATCAGTGTTATGAATCTCTCTGTTTGCAACTCTCCTAAAGCATCTAAAAGTACTCTGGTACCATCAATCTTGATTTCGGTATCTGTCTTCATTGGCTCACCTCCAAAACTGTTAAGAATGATAGTGGGTTCAATACCTCAATCTTATCAAAACCAGAAAGTTTTTTGAACAAAAGGTCATCAGTTGAAAGGAAATAGTCACATTTGGCTTCAACAGCACAAGCAACATGAAGGGCGTCCTTGCTCTTAACTCCAAGGCTCTGAATCAACTCAGCATTATTGATAATATTACTTGTTTCTATAATATCAATTATTGCATGAGATTTCCACTTATCAATTGCATTTCTTCTTTCCTCAAAAGGATTAAACCGATTCTCATAATCAATGATATAAGACCAAGCTAATTCAATTTCTTTCTTTATGATTTTCTCTTGAATATATAGCTTAGCCTCGGTCTCAATTCTGATGCGAATGTTAGTTTGATCGTCAAAAGGACGATTAAAACAACAGTTATCCATGTAAATTTTCATATGATATCATCCTCTCTGGGCATAACTAATTTCTGAATGGAGTCTAACAATGATTATATGGATCCATATAACACCCCGTCATGGACAGTTTGCAACATAAGATGCTCAGGAAAGCGTGGCATGAGCGCGTCCAGGTCATTGTTTATAAAGGGGTTCTGTGCCACATTCGCACGACTTCACCCTTTCAAATAATATTCAAATAGAAATTGCAAAGTACAACCATTATATTTTTATTATACTCCAAAAAAGAGGTTTTGTCAAGGAAAAAATGCAAAAAAATCATGTCCGTCCAGGAGCTATAAGAAAGGGTCTTAATAAAACCCAGCCTGAATTTACGGAATTATTGGGTGTTTCAAAACGGTCTATTTGGAAGGATGAGAACAGAAGAGACCCCTCTTATAAATCACTCATAAAACCTGCACAAATTGGTGATGCAAGTCTGGATTGGATTTTGATAAACTGTTATTTATAGCCCACTGCTTCACCCTACCTTACTATGTTATAATTACTGGCTCTTTCCCACCCGGGCTTATCACAATTGTATGCTCAAAATGGGCAGAGGGACTGCCATCTCTGGATACTACAGTCCATTCATCATCTAATACCACCACATCAGGCCCCCCCGCATTTATCATAGGTTCTATTGCAAGCGTCATTCCTGCCTCAAGAAGAGGACCCCGACCCGGGGGACCATAGTTCACAATCTGAGGATCCTCATGCAGTTTCTTGCCAATCCCATGCCCACAAAACTCCTTAACTACCGAGAAACCATAAGGATGAACAGTCATCTCTACTGCACTTGATATATCAGACAACCTGTTCCCTTCTCTTGCCTTATTTAGAGCGGCATAGAGGGATTTTTTTGTGGCATAGAGCAGGCTCTTTTTTGTATCATCTATCTTCCCCACAGAGAATGTATATGCAGCATCTGTGAAATAGCCTTTATATAATATACCAACATCAATGCCTATTATGTCTCCATTTTTGAGCCTGTCATTACCTGGGATACCGTGGATAACGACCTCATTTACAGATGTGCATATACTTGCTGGAAAACCGCCATACCCTTTGAATGCAGCCTGGGCACCATGCTTTTTTATAAATACCTCTACAAACCTGTCCAACTCTTTTGTGCTAACCCCTTGCACAACTCTTTCTCCGAGTAGAAGAAGAAGTTTCCGAAGAATCTTTCCACCTTCTCTCATTATCTCTATCTCCCTTTTGGACTTTATGATAATCATAAGTAGTCCCCTGTGAAAAATGTTTTTAGCACGCAGATAAACGCAGATTGTAGGGGTAACCCTTGATGTAAGGGCAAATCCTAAACTCTAAATCCGAAATCCTAAACAAATACAAAACCCAAAATACAAAATTCAAAACCAGCATATTTAGGGACAAATACTAAATCCGAAATCCTAAACTCTAAACAAATACAAATGACCAAAATACAAAATTCAAAACCACTATGATATGAAAAACAAGTTTAGGACATTGGAATTTAGGATTTTGAAATTGTTTAGGATTTAGATATTAGAATTTAGAATTTGTCCGTAATGGACAGGGACAAGCCCTGTCCCTACAATGTCCGCATCAGGTCTCTTTAATTTTATCTTTCAGTCTCTTTAAGGCGAGCAACGCATTCAGGGGGGTCAGTTTATCAATCTCCATACCCTTCAGTTCCTTCTCTACCTCTGATTCTGTCTTGTTAAAAAGTCCGAGCTGGAGTGGCTGCATCAGCCTCTCGGAACTTGCTCTTCTCTGATCTTTCTCTAATGAGATCAGTATTCTCTTTGCCCTCTCTATCACATCATTAGGTAATCCGGCAAGTTTTGCCACCTCTATGCCATAGCTCTGGGGAGAGCCTCCCTTTACTACCTTTCTCAAAAATATTATTCTATCCTTCCACTTCTTGCAAAGAAGATTATAGTTCTTTATCTCCTCTGAGAGATGCTCAAGCTCTGTCAGCTCGTGATAATGGGTTGCAAAAAGTGTCTTTGCCTTTAGATTCCTCACAATATACTCCACTGATGCCCATGCTATAGATAGTCCATCATAAGTTGATGTTCCCCTTCCAATCTCATCTAATATTAAAAGGCTTCTTTTCGTTGCATTGTTCAGGATGTTTGCAGTCTCTGTCATCTCTGCGAGAAATGTCGATACACCCTTTGACAGGTCATCAGATGCACCAATTCTTGTGAATATTCTGTCGGTTATCCCTATTTTTGCCTCTGTCGCGGGGATGTAGGAACCCATTTGGGCAAGTATAACAGATAGTGCAACCTGACGAAGATATGTAGATTTACCTGCCATATTTGGACCTGTGATTATGAGGACTCTCTCCTTGTTATCAAGGCAGATATCGTTAGGAATGAACTCCATCTCTTTCAGTAATCTCTCAACGACAGGATGTCTGCTATCTTTTATAACTATTCTGTCCTCATCGTCCACAAGAGGCCTTCTGTATCCATACCTCCTTGCAACACTTGCAAAGGTGGAGAAGAGGTCAAGCTCTGCTATCTTCCTGGATGCCTCTTTTATAGATGGAATATCTCTTTTAACTCTATCTCGCAACTCCTTAAAGAGCTCATACTCTAAAAGCCTTGCTCTCTCATCTGCCTGTAGCACCTTTGCTTCATACTCTTTAAGCTCTGGAGTGATAAATCTCTCTGCATTTGTAAGGGTCTGTTTTCTTATGTAACTGTCTGGCACTTTTCCGAGATTTGGTCTTGTAACCTCTATATAGTATCCAAATACAGAGTTGAAACCAACCTTCAGGGAAGATATACCTGTTTTTTTTCTCTCGGTCTTTTCAAAACCATTTATCCATAATTTTGCATCTTTTGACAGGGCTCGGAGCTCGTCAAGTTCCTTGTTCACCCTGTCTCTTATTATACTGCCATCTCTTATGGTCTGAGGTGGAGAATGGACAAGTGTTTTTTCTATCTCCTCTACTATCTCGGAAAAATTGCCAAGAGTATAAGATAATAGGGAGCTAGGAGTCAGTTTCTCAATATTAGGAAATTTTTTCAGTGCCTTGCTGATAAAGAGAAGGTCTCGTCCGTTCACCCTCTCAAGTGATAGTCTGGTTGTGAGCCTCTCAAGGTCAGGAATCTGTGAAAAATGGCTACGAATCTGGGCTGTAACAGAAGGGTTATCATAGAAGAGAGTTACTTTATCCTGTCTCTCTCTTATTTTTTTAGGCTCAAGAAGGGGTGACAGGAGAATATCTCGTATCAGTCTTCCTCCCATTGGTGTGGTTGTATTGTCCAGTATAGAGAGGAGTGTGCCATCTGTCTCGCCTGTTGGTTTTCGGACAAGCTCAAGGTTTCTCCTTGTTGGTTCGTCAAGAAGAAGTGAACCAGCCCTTGCATAAGGGGTTATCTTCTCCACATATTGGAGTTCACCCCTCTTTATCCTCTTGGCATAGATGAGCGCGGCCCCTGCGGCCTGTATACCCTCTTTCATTCCCCCACACCCGAACCCATCAAGTGTCTCTGTCTTAAAATGTGAAAGAAGATTTTTGGTGGCATATTCATAATCAAATTGAAAACCGTCAATTTTGGTTATCACCATACCATCAATGTTAAGAGTGGTTTCATCAGAGGGGATTAATAGCTCAGTTGGTTCTACCCTTCTTATCTCATCTAATAGCTCCTCTCTTTCAATCTCTGTAACCCTGAAATCACCTGTTGAGATGTCAAGAAGTGCAAGTCCGGATATATTATCTGGATAGATAGAGGCAAGAAAGTTTGTTCTTCTCTCGGGAAGGAGCGAGGGGTCAAGAACTGTTCCCTGTGTTATCACCTCAACAATATCCCTATCTACGAGCTTCCCAGGTTTTGGTTCTTCAAGTTGTTCACATATAGCGACCTTATATCCACTGGATACAAGTCTCTGTATGTATCTCTTTGCACTGTGATGGGGGACACCTGCGAGTGGAACACCTTCCTGTCTCTGTGTAAGGGCTATTCCAAGAACCTTTGATGACAGTTTGGCATCTTCATAAAATGTCTCATAGAAGTCACCAACCCTGAAGAATAGGATGGCATCAGGCTCCTTCTCTTTCAGACTCTTATACTGTCTTAAGAGGGGTGTGATTCTGTTTTTTTTCAACACTTTTCTCCCTTCTCTTCCTAATTAGTGTCCGGTGAATAATTCCTTGTATTGTTTTTTAGGACGCAGATAAACGCAGATTATTAAGATTTTTTATATTCTTTTT
>CAYRBN010000036.1:0-14357 GCA_964422625.1 uncultured bacterium
ATCCGCTACTACATTGGATTTGGGTATCTATACCATGTAGTAGCGTAGCTTTATCTACGCAAAAAACAAATTATTCACCGGACACTAATTATGCCTGGATACGAGTGTTACAAGTTTAACTTCCCTCCCTCCCCCAGCAGATAATGGCCGCCAAAAACATCTAACTTCTACTCGAATTGTATTGAATGTATAAAAACTTAACCTGTATTCCCGTATAATATGGCCGATTGTATCTATACCAGTGGTGTCGTTTGCATTTATTGCTGTCTCGAGGCTGTTGTATCCGAGTGTCCTGAACTTCTCAATTTTATCCTGTGCGTAGTTGGTGGACCGGGAGATTCTATCTGTCACGACATTTACTATAGGAGTAGTAGAAAATATCCTCACAAGAGCAAGAATGCCGACTGTGAGTATAAAAGAACTGACAAGAACCGAGACGAGGCTAAACCCTCTAATGTCTCTCAGTATAATTTTCCTCTTATGCATTTGATTAATTGAAAAATCTTATTCTTCCCGTATTGGTATTATCCTGGGCGTTATAAATATCATAATTTCTACATCCTCCTTGGTTGTGCTGTGGTACTTAAAGAGGCGCCCGAGCAAGGGAATATTTGAAATGAAGGGAATGCCCCTCTGGACTGTACTTTCTTTTGTCTTAATTACGCCTCCTATAACAGCGGTCTCCCCATCTCTAACTCTTAACCTTGTTCTAACCTCGCTGGTGAGTATAATTATTCCACCCTCTACCGTTGCTTCAGCTGAGAGGTTGCTTACCTCAGGATGGAGTTCCATCATAATCTCTCCATTAGGAAGTATACGGGGACGAACGGCGAGTCGGATTGCCACATCGTAGAATTTTATTATCCTGTTGCCTGCAATATCCGTGGTAACTATAGGTATCTTCTTTCCCGATAGTACCATTGCCTCTTCATGATCTGCAACAGCGACACTCGGTTCGGAAAGAATTCTTGCCTTATCCTGTGCTTCGAGGAGGGTGAGCAAGGCATCTATATCTATATTCGCGTGTAATGTTCCAAAGGTAAGGGAAAATGGAGCTACAGCAGATGCCTCCAAAGTGCCTTCGAATTGTGTGTCTCCATCCAGGTCTCCTTCTACCAGCCACCTTAGCCCTGATTCTTTCAATGTCCTATGGGAAACTTCCACTATCCTCGCCTTAATCATAACCTGTGCTGTAGGGATATCAATGGTGTCTATCAACGCCTTAAGGTCTAGAATAATACTGGGAATATCTGTGACCACCAGTGAGTTCGTTCTGATGTCAACATTTATACGCCCTCTGTCAGACATCATCTCCCTTACCACTCCCATAATTCCACAAGCATTCGCGTGCGTTATTCTAAAAACTTCGGTTTCAAGGTCTACCATCTTTCTTCTCTCGTCAAACTCTTCCATAGTCATCACACCAATCATTCTTTCCTGCTCAACCGCTGCAAGTCCATGAACATCTAACAAGGTCTTGAATGCATCCTCCCATGCTACCCTCCTGAGATTCAACGATATAGTACCCGTCACATTCTCAGACACCACAATGTTTATATTACCCAGTTCAGCAAATGTCTGAATGACCATCCTTATATCTGCATCCTGGAACCTGATGGTAACAGGCTTATCCTTCTCGGCATATAATCCAGAAGCCAAGAGAAGAAACATAAGTCCTGAAATTATCCACTTTTTCATTATAACTCTTTTTCTTTAATTTTAACGGTTAATCTCTCTGTTCTTCCAAGTTCAAAGAGAGTAAATACTACCTCTTTCTTTCCTATCTTACTCACCTCTCCTTCCCTCACCCTGTCGCCCTCTTCAACGATATATACCTTACCATCGCGTGCCTGTATAATGGCATACCTCTCCTCTGGACTCCATACAATTCCAACAACCTGCGCATCCCTCACATCAAGAAGCGGATCCTCCTCTAATGCCCACCCAACCAGCGGTTTAAAAGGGTCTCTCTTTCCTCTTGCAGAATATAAGAATGTCTCTTTCTCCTGGGGTCTCTTAATTTCTAATTCTTCCCCTTTCTTCTCTATTGCTATATTCTCTTCATCAATGAGCAGGATTTCAAAACCGGTCTTCGTCTTCTGTATGCTATATTCCCTCTTCTGCCTTAAATCAAGCACAACTCTGGTAATATCTGGTTTGAACTGTCCCGACCGTACAGCAATAAGGTCTCCCTTTCCAACATCTATTCTATTCTTACTAACGCGATACTTTGAATTCGGAAAATCTATCACGATACGGGGTGGTAGTGGTACCTGTACCTCTCTGTATTCTGTAGCATTCGTTATAAGCGAGACAACCACACCTCTATCGGTTACAGCAACATCTATATCATCTACAGTAGTAGAACAGATCTGACTAACAAGCAGAATTTCAAAACCGGTCTTCGTCTTCTGTATGCTATATTCCCTCTTCTGCCTTAAATCAAGCACAACTCTGGTAATATCTGGTTTGAACTGTCCCGACCGTACAGCAATAAGGTCTCCCTTTCCAACATCTATTCTATTCTTACTAACGCGATACTTTGAATTCGGAAAATCTATCACGATACGGGGTGGTAGTGGTACCTGTACCTCTCTGTATTCTGTAGCATTCGTTATAACTGAGACAACCACACCTCTATCGGTCACAGCAACCTCTATACCATCTACAGTAGTAGAACAGATCTGACCGGCAAGCAGGAAAAGAGATAACCCACCTACTACTATTGTATATCTATTCATTTTTCTGTCACTTGTATAGTGTCTTCTGTTAAGGTATAGACTAAAAGTACAAAAGATGCCTGAAGAGTTACATTCTCCGCCCCATTTTTTCTATATGAGGATAATACCAGTTGCCTTACTTTGAGCAATCTTGGAAGATTTGCAATCTCTGAGAGGAATCTTCCAAGTTGGTGATAGCTACCTCTCAGACTAAAATTGATGGGAATCTCCGCATATAATATCTGTGGGACTGGATTTTGCGGTTTAAATTGCAATATCTCCACTCCGCATTGCCTGCCCACCATTGCAATGTCTTTCAAAAGATTCGGTATATCCTTCTCCTCAGGCAGGAGTAGTTTAATTTCTTCCCATATTGTGATAAGAGAATCATATTCTGTCTGTAATACAGTAAAACCTTTTAAGTTCTTTCTCGCTATATCCATCTCTTTCTCAAGCTCTGTATACTCATTCTTCAGTCTTAAGAGTTCGCCTCGCCTCGGAGGGTAGATTATAGTAAAGAAGATAAGACAGGCAACTCCAACTATCACAACAGCGGCTACTATCTTATTTCTTATCATCTCATCCAATACAACTCCTTTCTACCTGTCGGTAGCCAGCTTTATTTTTCAGATATATCCCGTAAGAGGGCGTGCAAAATGTAGGGACAACCCTTGTGGTTGTCCGACCCGCGGACGGGGACAAGCCCTGTCCCTACAATGTCCGCAAGGTTGTTTTTTACAGCCCCGCAAGGTCACTATAATTATGTGTCCCAGATACATAGGACTGTAGGATAGGATGGCTTTTATTTATGAAAATTTGTCCTTATTTCAAATTCTGTTACATCTACTTCACCAATCTTGCCCAATTGTGTATAGGATAATTCTACCCCAGAAAAGTAAGAAGATGCCTCAAGGTTCTTTAAAAACTCTGATACATAGATATCTGATCCGCTAGATCCCTTTATGAGAACAGAAAAACCTTTTTCACTACTTTCTTCCTCTCTTAGAAGGGTAAGCCAGGTATAGGAAGGTATTATCCTATTTATTTCGTCTATAAACTTCACCCTTGAATATTTTCCCTCTTTAAGGTCTTGCACAATATCAATTCTTCTCGTGATTTCCCCTCTCTTATTCTCCAGTTTCTTCAGCAGACCCAGCCTCTCCTTTACGCCCTTCTCCTCTATTCTTAGCATCTCTATGCTTGCCCTCGTATCACTGATGCCAAACCCCGCTGCAATGTAGAGCAGGGCTAATATAAGAATCGTTATACTTCCTGCCCACAGAGGAGAGCCTCCCTTAAGAGTTGCAACAATCTTTTTCTCCTCTTTAGGTCTCAGTTCAGGTGGCAGAAGATTCACGCCTGCTCTCTTCAAACCCATAATAGCAAGTCCCGTTACTATATCAAATCTGTTAGGCAATTTCACAGTTTCTTTGGTAGATATGCACTCCAGTGGATTACCAATTTTGCAATCAACTTCGACAGCACTTTCAAAGGCCTCCCTCAAGCCCGGAATAGTAGCACCCTCTCCCATAAGAATAATCCCTTCACACTTTACATCCTCTGCCTTTAGAAAATTTGTGGTCTGCTGTATAATACGGTGAGTATTGGTATTTATGGTTTCTATTATTCCTTTTGTGAGAACCTCCTCCCCGAGAAGAATTGAGACCGTCTCGTCAACTGGTATCGCGTGCTCTCTTGCAATATCTTTTAGATATGTATCAACCCTAATACTAATGTCAGTATATTTTTCGAAGGAACCATCTCTTATTAAGACTAGATCAGTTCTATCATCTTCGACAGTAACTACCATATAGATTCCCTTTTCAGGAACGAGCCTATTTGCCCGACAGATCTCTTCAATGACGATGGGAACAGTGCTGATCGTTACGGGGGCAAGGCCTACCTCCTGTATTATCCCAAGTAGAGAGTATATCTTCTCGTTCTTTGCCACCGCGACAACAAGCTTATTGGGTATGCCTTTTAATGGCATTGTATCAAAGCAAACATCTTCAATATCATAGGGTATATTTGCCCGTGCTATTTCTTCTCTCTTTCTTAAAAGTTCCCTTTCTTTCAGTTCTGTCTCCACGACCTTAACGAGAACATCCCTGCCCGATACCATCAAGGCTACTGATTTCTCTGCAGTCTCACACTCTTGTACAAACGAACCGATGATATCAACCAGAGTATCTGTATCCATAACCTCTCCGTCCACAATCACATCAAGAGGAAGTTCCTTTATCTCAATTTTATTCAAACAATATCCATCCAGAGTTTGTTCAATTTCAACAAGTTTAACGAATCTACTTCCAATATCAAGACCAACCATCGTTTTTGCCGTGTAGAAAACGGGCCTTGTTAAAACTTCTTTCATACTTTTTATATTGATATTCATATTTCCTCTTTCAATTGATTTTAATCGTCAATCTTCAATTTCTCCAAGTGCCTCTCTGGCAAGCGATAGGCTTACCGCTTCTTTTCTGTATTCTGCAAAAGAGGTTACCTTATGGAGCAGGCCTAAGAGTGTCCTTACATTGCTTGCTCCCCTCTTCGCTACAAACTCCACAACATCGTCGGGAAGTTTTTTATCCCCTGTCCGCTTTTTCAATATTGCCATCTTTGTTTCGAACCCGGGTGCCTTTACTTCTGCTACCACCCCTGATGCGAACCTGGATGTTAGTCTCTTCATAAGGGCAGTTAGTTTTTCAGGCGGTCTGTCGCTGGTCAAAGCTACCTGACACCTTTGATGGCGCAGAAGATCAAAGATATGGAAGAACTCTTCCTGTGTTCCCTCTCTTCCTATGAGAAACTGCACATCATCCAGGAGTAGAACATCTGTTGAACTATATCTATCATGGAATTCCTTCGTTGTGTTTTCCTGTATGGCTGTAAGAAGCCTATTTCCAAATTTCTTTGCAGTTGTGTAACAGCAACTCCTGTCAGTGGAATTAGTTCTTATATGGTTCCCTATTGCATTGAGAAGATGTGTCTTTCCCAGTCCAACACCGCCATATATGAACAGCGGATTGTAGTCATTATTGTAATTCTTGGTAATTGCGAGGGCAAGTGAGTATGTAAATTCGTTTCCCTTGTCCACGATAAAGTTTTCAAATGTAAGCTCCTCAAGAAGAGGAACTCCCTCCATGGTTTCTATAACGCGGAAAAAGGTATCTCCTTCGGTTTCTTCTCCTGGATAATATGTCTCTATGGCTCTATCTATCTGGCTCTTCTTGCTTGTAAATGGCAGTATCTCATAATCAGTTATCTGAGAGATGAGCCTCAGGATATTTGAATTCAAGGGACTCAGCATTGAAATGGCAACGGTGTTTCTTGCTTTCCTGACGGGTGTGATATGGAGCCTTCTTGCAAAGCGAGCAGGAATAATCCTTACTGCCTCTTCGTCTATCTCAAGTTCATCGAGGTCAAGAGACTTGCATCCGCACTCTCTCACAAGAAATTCAAGCCATTTATCTTCGTTAAGGGCTCCAACCTCAAAAAGACAGATTTCAAGTTCCTTGCCTTCATTTCTCTGCAGGTCAAGTGCTTTCTTAAAGTGCAAATCAGATATAAGTCCTCTCTCTTTCGCCTTGTCCCAGATGTTCTCTTCCATAATTGAACCCCTATCAAATATCAAAATGTAAAAAGCAAAAATAGACATCAAAAATCAAATATTTAACCACAAAGACCCCATGGTCATTGGTTGTTTAAAGGAGTCGCAGTCTTTGGTCTTGATTTTTGATTTTTAGACGATCTGTTTTCTTAACTGGTGTATCTTCTTTTCAACATTCTTGTGGTATATATCCCTCATATAAACTTCTTCGTATGAAGCAAGCGCTTTGTCAAACACTTTTATCTTCTCGTAAGCGACAGCGAGGTTATAATACAGTCTGGTAGAGGCAAAAGAAAAATCGTTTACTATTTTTATCGCCTCTTTAAACTCCTCTATTGCATTATCTGTCTCTCCTGTCTCAAGGTATAGAAGCCCGAGCAATTCTCTCGCCCTCACCGGATCCCTGATACTCCTCTTTGCCCTTTTAAGTTCCTCTTTGGCATACTCCACAAGTCCCATTTCTATAAAGACTACACCCATGGCAAGGGGCTCTCGCTCCTTTATGTTATCTTTCGAAATATCTATTTTGAAAATATCGTCCTTAACCATATTCAATTGGCTATTTACTATTTAATTTTCAATTCTCAATCTTCAATACAACATAGTTATATTTTTATCAATTTCACTCTTGATAGCAACCATTGGTATGATTTTGAGTTCTGTTTCCTGCTCAATAGCAGATATAGCCTCTTTATTCAGGGGATTTGCCATGGCAACAATAAGATATTTCATGTTAGACTTAACGGGCAGTAGATGATACCTTCTCGCCACATCTCTTGAGACAAGGTTTAATGTTCTTATACCAATAGTTTCGTCAAAATTGAATAGTGGAAAACCAAATATTCTGACAAATATCTTAACGAGTTCCGCCTCTCCCAGACCTCCAATCTGAACCAGGCTCTCCTCTATCGTCCCCCCTTGCTCCCATTGGAATTCCATCGCCTCATTAAAATTATCCTTTGAAACGATTCCCTCCTTTACGAGTAAATCTATAAAACGAGTCTTTGATTTATGTGGTAACATATCTCATCTTTTTCCTGACAGTGTCAAGATAAGATTCTATCTCCTTGGTTGTCTCGTGAGAAAGCGTCTGGTTTTCAATTATATACTTGAGGATTCTTGATGCGATATGGGGTTTATTGGTATCAAGAAAACACAGTGCCAGGAGTTTCATCGTCTCTATATCATCTGATGATTCTCTGAGTTGCTGCTGTAATACACCTATTGCCTGCTTGTAAAATTTTAAATTTCTGAAGATATTTACCTCCTCCTCTCTATCCCTCTTATATCCCTCATCAATATACCCCTTCATAGATGCTATTGCAGAAAGCAAAAACTCCTTCTCCTCCTCTGTTGTCCTCTCTTTCTTTATCCCGAAGAGAGTGTCCATCGCCTCAAGTTGAATGTTCACCTTGATATATAGATTCTTCACCATCTCATAGAGAATCTCATTATCTGCCAGGAGCGTGAGCATCTCCTCATATTCATCTATAAACCCCTTAAGGTATTCAAGAGCGGAGTCGTCCTTCAGATACATATTAAACCATTTTATAGTCTCAAACCCAAGGTTCAGTTTTGCATTCAACTGTGCCAGTCTGAAATAGAGGTCGGGTCTCTCTATACCATATCTTAGCATCTTAAAGCATACTGCTATTCCATTCTCATACAGTCCATCCTTTAGATATAGGTCAATTGCCTTTAGATACTTATCCTTGGCAGTAACCCTGTCTTTCTTCTTCATATACATATCGCCAAGGCGGTTGAAGACATCACCACTTTCTTCACCGCTACCAATGAGCTCTTCAAAGAGGGAGATGACCTTATCCCACTCCTTTTCCAATATGTGTCTCTGCACCTCTCTCCATATCTTTGCTCTAACAACCATGAGTAGTTTACAAAAGTAAATCGTCAATTAAAAAGGCGGTGATAAATGCACCTGCTGAGAGGAAGGGACCAAATGCCACCTTTCTTTTTCCCATCGGAACACTCACTATTAGCCCAATCAATGCTCCAAAGAAAAGTGTCAGTAGCACACTCATGGGACCGAGAAATGAACCTACCATCCCCAAAAGTTTTATATCCCCGCCACCCATTGCATCCTGTTTCAAAAGAAATTTTCCAATAATGGCAATTAGATATAATACCCCTAATCCTACTGCAATCCCTATTCCACTTCTCACTATTGATATGGTCCAGAAGCTAATGACAAGTCCCATTCCCATACCAGGCAGTGTTAAAACATCGGGAATCTTCTGAGTATCCAGGTCTATAAACGAGATCGCTATGAGTATTGAGAAAAAAACGAGTAGTGAGAGTGTCTTAATGCCAATACCAAACTGATAGTATGTGAAGAGAGAGAGGGACGCTGTAATCAATTCGATTAGCAGATATCTGATTGAGATACGAGATTTACAGAACCTGCATCTACCTCCAAGGAGTACATACGACAGGATTGGTATATTGTCATACCATCGTATCACCTGCCCGCAGTCTGGACACACGGAGCGTGAAAGCCCGAGTGGGAGTTTCCTTGGCAGTCTGTATACAACTACACCAAGGAAACTCCCGAAACAGGCACCTGACAAAAAGAACAATAATTCCATGTGTCCCTTTACCTCAATCACCCTACGGAAATCTCTACACTGCCAATCTATGCTGCATTCTTATGGCAGCCATATACTGTCCTGATTTGCATGCACCGGTCGATCAGGCGATATCCCCTGAACATTAACAATGAATACATATGTGGTATCAGTGGGCGCGGTATAGCTTACAAAGTTGAAAGTTTCGCCCTCCATTGGAAGTCTCACATATGGCATGCCTGTACTAGGATCTACTAGTGAATCTGCGAGAGCATCGTAGGAGGCGGCACCCGCTGGAAATCGACCGCGATCGACTTCATACAGTCCCAGAGCGAGTCTAACCGTTGTGACATCAGCTACTGCGGAACCTACTCGTGCCCTGCGCTGTGCTCCTATGAACCTTGGTATCGCTATGGCAGCAAGGATGCCGATGATGATCACCACAACCATCAGCTCTATCAGGGTGAACCCTTTTTCATTTCGCATCTTCCCCTCCCTTGTTTAAGATAAAAAAATAAAAAAAACTCTCAATTGTCCTTCAATCTTCAATTGTCAATTAAATCGTCAATTTCTTCACCTCACATGAGAGAGTAAATCAAACATCGGTAGATACATAGCTATGATAATCACACCAACGATAGCTCCCATAAATACAATCATTACAGGCTCCATTACGGATGTGAGTGTGCCAACGGCTGTATCTACTTCCTCATCGTAGAACGCTGATATATTTTGGAGCATATCAGGTATTTGGCCACCTTCCTCACCAGTTGCGATCAGCTGCGTAACCATCGGGGGAAAGACTCCGCTATCCTTCAGTGGTCCAACGATACTCTCGCCTGCAGATATCCTATCTGCTGAGGATAACACCACATTCTCTATGACCTTGTTCCCCGATGTGCAGGCAGTTATACGGAGTGCGGCTACCATTGGAACACCACTGGAGAGGAGTGAACTCATTGTGGCCGCAAATCTGGATATGGCTGTCTTCCTTATAAGTATGCCAAAAAGAGGAAGGGACATAACTAACTTGTCTACAGTAAATCTTACCCTCTCGTTCTTCATAAGATAGCGCATCCCGAAGACGAGCGCAATTATAATAAGCACTATAAGCGAGATATAATTTATCATAAAGGAAGAGAGAACAAGGATAGCATTAGTAAGACCTGGAAGCTCTGCCCCCATACCCGTGAACATCTCTGCAAATGTGGGTATTACCTTCACGAGCATAAATGTCAAAACACCAATAGCAACAACGAATATGACAGCGGGATATGCCATTGCTCCCTTTATTTTTCTCTGGATGGCCTCCGACTTATCAAGCCACGCAGCCACATTCTTTAGAGACTGTCCCAGGAATCCTCCCTCTTCGCCAGCCCTCACCATCGCTACATAAAGATCACCAAATATCCTTCTCTTTCTACCAAAGGTCTCGTGAAGAGATAACCCGCTCTCCACATCATCAGCTATTTCCTCTATCACATCCCTAAACCTCTTGTTAGCAGATTGTCCTGACATTGTCCTTAAACAGCTTACAACTGGCACGCCCGCCTTTATCATAACTCCAAACTGTCTTGTAAATACGGCAATCTCTTTTGATGAAACTCTGCTAAACATATTATTAAATTAAATAAGAAACCCTCTTCTCCGCATTATAATACTTTTTCTCCCATTTGTCAAGAAAAAAATAACTTTTTTCCGTAACAGTTAAATAGTAAATGGTTGAATTTCAATATATTGTTTACTTCCCATCCAGTATCTTCAGCAGTTCGTCCGGATTGGTCGCATAAGATAGGGCTACAGAACGATTAACCTTCCCACTTTTGACGAGTTTTGCAAGACTCATATTGAAGGTCTGCATACCATATTTTTGACCTGTCTGGATTACACCATACATCTCGTGTTCCCTCCCATCTCTTATTATTGCACGCACAGCAGGTGTGGCGATAAGCACCTCAACCGCGAGTACGATACCTCCCTTTGCCCCTGGTAGAAGTGTATGGGCGAATATCCCTTCTAAGGTCAATGCGAGTTGTGCCCTTACCTGCTTATGCTGGGTGGATGGAAATACATCTATTATTCTCTCAATAGAGCCTGCTGCTGAGTTCGTGTGAAGCGTCGAAAGGAGAAGATGTCCCGTCTCCGCCGCCGTTAGGGCAAATCTCATGGTCTCAATGTCCCTCATTTCGCCGAGGAATATAACATCGGGGTCTTCCCTCAGACAGTATTTGAGGGCATGCGAAAAGGACTTTGTATCCCTTCCGATCTCTCTCTGGTGAACTATAGATCTTTTGTGCGGGAAGACATACTCTATGGGGTCCTCTATTGTTATTATGTGACATGCCCTATCCTCATTTATTCTCTGGACCATAGATGCGAGTGTCGTGGACTTGCCTGAACCCGTTGCCCCCGTGACGAGCACAAGACCCTTTGATTTTTTGATAATATCTTTGGTTATATTGGGCAGTCCCAACTCATGGAGCGAAGGTATCTTTGCGGGGAGATATCTTATTGCACAGGCTATATTTTCCTTAGAGATGAATACATTTCCCCTGAATCTTGCCGTGCTGCCTCTTCCTAATGAGAAGTCGAGTTCGTGTTCTTGTTCAAACTTCTTCTTCTTCTCGGGACTGAGAAGAGAATATATAAGTTCCCTTGCAAGTTCTGGCGTAATCACTGTGGAATCTAAACTCACCAATTTCTTAGATATGCGAAATTGAACGGGGATACCAACAGTTATGTGGAGATCCGTTGCCTTTCTCTCAATCATTTCATCGAGGATTGATTCCATATCTCTCATTTTTGCTCCCAGTTTTTTTATGACGCAGATAGTAGGGGTAACCCTTGCGGTTACCCTATTGGGCAGGGGCAAGCCTCATGAACCAATGAAAGATGAAAATATTAAAATGTAAATTACAGAATTATTTACCATAGGGTTATTTCTTTCATTTTGCATTTTTCAAATTGCATTTTGCAATGAGCGATAGCGTTTTTCTGCGTTCTATTTCGTAGTTAAGTTTGCTCCCTGGTTAGCTGAACAACCTCATCGAGTGTTGTTAAACCCGCCTTCAGTTTTTCTATAACGGCCTCTCTGAGTGTGAGCATACCCTCTTTCTTTGCAGTATCCCTTATAATATTAAGGGGTTTTCCCATTACAATCATCTCCCTTATCGCAGTAGATACAGACATTACCTCGAAGATGCCTTCCCTTCCCTTGTACCCCGTATTATTGCAAAGTGAACAGCCTTTTCCTTTGTAAAAAACTGTCGAATCAAAAATTGAGGGGTCCAGACCTACATTTTTTAGGGTATCCTTTGAAATCTTTGTCTCCTCCTTGCACTTCTTACAAATCCTTCTGACAAGCCTCTGTGCCATAACCAGTGCCAGAGAGGATGCTATAAGATATGATTCAATTCCCATATCCTGGAGCCTGGTTATAGCCGAAGGAGCATCATTCGTGTGGAGTGTTGAGAGGACGAGATGACCCGTGAGGGACGCCCTTATTGCAATATCAGCAGTCTCCTTATCTCTTACCTCACCAACCATTATCACATCCGGGTCCTGACGCAGAAATGACCTCAGGGTACTTGCAAATGTTAACCCTATATTCTCCTTGATGGTAACCTGGTTTATCCCTGGAAAGTCAAACTCCACGGGGTCTTCAATTGTCATAATATTTATATCGGGACGGTTGATACGGGTAAGGGCAGAATAAAGTGTGGTGGTCTTACCAGAACCTGTTGGACCCGTCACAAGTAAAAGACCGTATGGCAAATTTATAGTTTCTTCAAAACTCTTCAGTGACCTCTCACTCATTCCAAATTTCTTTATATCAAGGGGAACAGCTGACTTATCAAGAATTCTCATCACAACTTTCTCCCCATAAATCGTCGGGGTGGTTGATACCCTGAGATCAACTCTTCTGCCCATATACTTCACTATTATACGGCCGTCCTGTGGAATCCTGTGCTCGGCAAGGTCAAGATTCGCCATCACCTTTATCCTGGATGTTATCGCCCTCCGCAGTTTCAACGAGGGGGCTGATAGTTCTTGCAGTTTACCGTCCAAACGGATTCTCATTCTCATGAACTTCTCATAAGACTCAATATGTATATCACTCGCGGATTTGCCAATTGCCTCCCTTATGAGACCATTTACATATCGGATAACTGGTGCTTCTTCAGCCTGAGCGAGTAGTTCCGATGCAAAAGTCTCCTTTTTTTCCTCCCCGACGAGTTCCAGTTCTTCGTCTTTAGTCATGTCTCCCACTATAGTGGCGAGACTATCTACTTCACCATAGTGGCGAGTAATTGCATCATCAATATCCTTCTGTGAGGTGGTGTATAGCTTAATTTCGTAACCCGTTATAAATCTAAGGTCGGATGAAAGGCGGGGATCAAATGAATCGGTTACCACCACATCGAGCCTCCTACCCTTTTTTCTGATGGGTATGCATCTGTGTGTCCTCACAAAGTCTACAGGAATAAGACTTAAAAGGCTATCAGACACCTTGAGTTCGGATATATCTACATTGGACTTTATGATTTTTTCTGTCTTTACCTCGTTCATCACACTGCCTTTTAATTGACTATTTGCAATTGACGATTAACTACTTAGTTACCGATGAAAAATTGTCAAAACCACAATCAATACCGATATTCTCTTTTGGGGCGGATCTAAATATCCGCTACTACTAAAAAGATACATATATGCTATATTTTCTTCAAGTAGTTTTGCAAGTTTACGAGAGCTCCTTATTCCATTTGCGTAGGCGTAAAACCATAATTTCAGAAAGCTTTTTGGGGAGTATGTAGGTCTACCAAGTTCAGAATATTTATCTTCCACTAAGGTCTTTGCTTACAAAGTCGTCTACTGAATAGCCAAAAATGGTCTTTTGAGAACGATGGATCTCTTGCTTAAATCCGATAATCCCTCCTTCGTTGATGAAAGACAAATATTTATCAGGAAGAATTATAACATAAAAATGCCTAAAAGTCAAGAAAAAAATTGGCTTCTGTTAACTCAAAAATAAAATTACACTCAATAGTAAGTTAAAGATAAAATTACACTTGATCCTTGTAATGTACTACCTTGAATACTCCTCCTTTGTGCCAAAATCGGATTTCCGTTGTCTCTTCCAAGAAATTTGATTATAGCCGATTACTTTTCTAAACTCATGCAAGCAGAAGATATCCTTGTTTGGTTTGTACGACGGTGGAAGTTGGAGCGGATTAAAACAACTTTTCTTCTTGCGGAGTTTAGGTATATGAAATCCTCACTCCTTTGCTCTATTATGCACTGTTTGAGCAGAAACTTTACACTATATAAATAAAAAAATATGTCAAGTCATTGGTAATTATCTATAACGAACCGAAGTTTTGACTTTTTGTTTTTTTCAATCTTTCCTCTCTACAGTCTTCTCATTCCGCTCAATAACCTCATTGA
>CAYRBN010000037.1:0-10439 GCA_964422625.1 uncultured bacterium
GTTAGTTGGTTAGTTGGTTAGTTTGTTAGTTGGTTAGTTTGTCTTTACTGATAACCGCTTACTGCCTACTGCCTACTCACTACTCGCTACTCACTACTCGCTACTTCCAAATAAATCTTCTCAACTATCTCCTCAAACCCATCTCCACGAAGGGCAGATATGAGATAGGGAGAAGGAGACAGGCTTATCTCTCTAAACTTTTCCTCGTCTTGAACAAGGTCAATCTTATTTATCGCAATAAGATGAGGTTTCTCAAGTATGAGAGGATTATACGCAGATATTTCCACCCTGAGCGCACTGAAATCATCTACCGGGTTTCTAGTAGCATCCAGAATGAACATCAGTATTTTCGTCCTCTCAATATGTCTTAAAAATTGGAGACCCAGCCCTTTACCCTTGTGTGCACCCTCAATTATACCTGGTATATCCGCTATGGTAATGTCTTTCTCTGTCCTGCCAAGAACAGGATAGAGTGTTGTAAAAGGATATTCTGCTACCTTTGGCCTTGCATTTGACACCCTTCTCAAGAATGTAGATTTTCCAACATTTGGGTAACCAACAAGTCCAACATCAGCAATCAGCTTCAATTCAAGAACAAGTTCCATCTCTTCTCCAGGCTCTCCTTCTTTATACTCTCTTGGCGCCTGATAGGTTGCTGTGGAAAAACTTGCATTCCCTCTCCCGCCTTTTCCACCCCTTGCAACCACAATACTATCTCCATCCTGGAGTAGGTCACATAGCACCTCTCCGTTATAATAGACTACTGTCCCAGGGGGCACCTTTATATTCAAATTCTCTCCATCCTTACCACTTTTGTTCTTTCCTTTACCGTGACCACCACTCTCTGCCCTGTAATGGGGCCTATAGCAAAGGTGGAGCAGGTTAGAGTGTTCCTGGGAGGCAGTGATAGCTACATCTCCACCCTTACCCCCCTCACCTCCATCAGGTCCTCCTCTGGGAACAAACTTCTCCCTTCTAAAACTGATACATCCATCTCCGCCCCTCCCAGCACGCACCCATATCCTGGCTCTATCAATAAACCCCTTCATTGGACTTGAGACATCCTCTCTATTATCTCCGTTGTTGAATATCCAGCAACAGGCTTTATCCTCACAACTTTCTTCACAATATCCCTCCCAACAATATCCTCCTCTCTCCAATCTCCCCCTTTCACAAGGATATCAGGCTCTATTGCCTTTATCAGTTTATAAGGAGTCTTCTCATTGAAAATTACCACATAATCCACATAGATAAGAGAAGAGAGCAGAAGAGCCCTTGAGCACTCGTCCAGGATTGGACGCCCCTCTCCTTTTATCTCTCTTATAGAGCTATCAGAGTTGAGCCCTACTATCAGAATATCCCCTTCTGCCTTTGCCTGTTTTAGCACCTCTATATGTCCTCTGTGTATTATATCAAAACAGCCATTTGTAAAGGCTACGCATCTGCCTTTTTTATGTTCCCTTTCACTTATCAGGGATATCTCTTTTTGTGATACGATCTTCCCCATACTTTTATTGAAGTATTATCAAAAAACTGACTGTTAAAACCACAAAGACACGAAGTCACAAAAAATATTTTTTCATATTTTCAATGCCCGAATATTCTGGGACGGGTGAACCTATCAATCACGGGAGTTGCTGCATTCATAAGAAGTATAGAAAAAGCTACCCCTTCAGGGTATCCTCCCCAGACTCTTATCACAATAGTTATAATACCGCATCCTATTCCAAATATCCATCTTCCCTTTTTTGTTATCGGTGATGTAACATAATCTGTCGCCATAAAGAAAGCACCCAAAAAAAGTCCACCAGAAAGGATGTGGAAGATAGGGGTTAGTAGAATGATTCCCAAAATCCATAAAATGCCAGTTAGTGAGAATACTGTAAGAAAGTATGATAAAGGAATTCTATAATCTATTATCCTGAGTAAAAGCAGCACGATAGCACCGAGAAGAAGAAGAATAACAGAGGTCTCTCCAATAGAACCTCCAGTTTGCCCAAAGAATAGAGCAGACAGAGTAGAACTTGCGTTCAGAAGAGCGGGAACCCCCTCAATATCTAAATATAACTTGGCAGTGTTAAGCGGGGTAGCCTCGGTTACCAGATCAAGTGATGAGAGCCCGGGGTTTATTCCGCTCATAGTCCCAATCCGTGGTGCAACCCACCTATCTGTCATAAACAATGGCCAGGATGCCACAAGAAACGCCCTTCCCACAAGTGCAGGATTGAATATGTTATATCCAAGTCCACCAAATAGCTGTTTCCCTACTACTATTGCAAAGGATGCCCCAATCACAGGCAGAAAGTAGGGAACATCTGGAGGGAGAGTTAACCCCAAAAGTAAACCTGTCAGGATTGCACTTCCATCACCCACAGTGATAGGTCTCTTTCTTATAGCCTGGCAAATTATCTCACAAACAACGCTTGATAGAATAGCAATTGTTGTGAGCAGGAGGGCTTTCATCCCAAAGAAAAAGATAGCCCCAGCAAATGCTGGCATAAGAGAGCCTATCACGATAAACATTATCTTTTGCGTGGTCAGCCTATCCCTTATATGTGGATATGAAGAGACTCTCAGCATATAGGACTGGTGATCGGTGATCAGTGATCGATGAAAAATGGGTTTTTTAGCACGCAGATAAACGCAGATTGTAGGGGTAACCCTTGCGGTTACCCTATTGGGCAGGGACAAGCCCTGTCCCTACAACCCATTATCCTTTCTATCTGCGTTTATCTGCGTCCTGATCACACTAGTCTCACCTTCGCGAGCCTGAAATTATGAACCAGGGGTATTCTTGCTGGGCATATATACTCACAGCTCCCGCATTCAATACAATCAATAACCCCAAGGTCCTTTGCACTAAAAAAATGGCCATTCTCTATGAACGATAGCATCCTTGTTGGCAAAAGTCTTGTAGGACACACATCAACACATCTGCTGCATCTTATACAGGGTGTCTCGGAGGGACTAACCTCCTCCTCTTTCTGGACAAGTATCCCTGTTGTTCCCTTAACAACAGGTGCCTCATCGGTGTATTGTGCTATACCCATCATTGGTCCTCCCATAACTATCTTATATGGTTTACCGAGATATCCCCCTGCGTTATCTATAATCTCTTTGAATCTTGTGCCAATCCTGACCTTAAAATTTGAGGGACTTTTCACACTACCTGTAACCGTTACCACCCGCCCAACTAATGGCTTCCCAAATTGGATTGCCTCATAGACTGCGAGTGCAGTCCCGACATTATGGACACAGACCCCAACATCAATAGGTAGTCCCCCACTCGGCACCTCTCTTCCTGTTATTGCCTGTATCAGCTGCTTTTCAGCCCCCTCAGGATATTTTGTTCTCAATACAACCAGATCAAAGCTATAATCAGCTACCAATCCCTCCATTTTGGCGATAGCTTCTGGTTTATTCTCCTCAATGGCAATGATAGATTTTTTTGTTTCTATTGCCCTTGATAGAAGTCTACCCCCAGAGAGAATCTCAGCAGGTCTTTCTATCATCAGACGTGAATCCCCTGTAAGATAGGGTTCACATTCTGAGCCGTTCAGAACGAGTGTCTCATAAGACTTTTCAGCGGGTGGAGAGAGCTTCACATAAGTCGGGAATGCAGCACCCCCAAGTCCAACAATGCCTGCCTCTTTCACAATATCTATAATATCCTTTGCCGAAAGTGAATCTAAATCTCTCTCCTCTAAATTCTCATATTCATCCTTTCCATCGTTGGTTATAAATACTGAAAGCATATTGCCACCAGAAGGGTGTGAATGAAGGTCTAATTTTTTTACCTCTCCAGATACGGACGAGTGGACATTGGCAGAGATGAACCCTGTCAGTTCACCTATCTTTGTGCCAATCTTTACCCTATCACCTTTCTCAACGATGGGTCTTGCGGGAGAACCTGTATGCTGAGACAGTGGGATGACAACCTCACCAGGCGGTTTTATCTCTGTGATAGGACTCCCCTCTGTCAGGGATTTATATTCTTTGGGATGTATACCCCCAGGGAATGTAACTCTTCTCATAGATTGGTGTATTGTCAAAAAACTGACCTTTAAAACCACAAAGACACGAAGTCACAAAGAATAAAAAAAAACAAATTTGGGGCTAAATGCGGACTTTGTAGGAGGGACTTTCCAGTCCCGACAACATTATCGGGGTTAGAAAACCCCTCCTACAGTTTTGTAATAGAAAAGTTACATACCTTATTTTACAGGGCACTAGATTGGAATTATAACGATCTCAATTTGAATATCAGATCCACTATATGTTCCCCCCCTATCTCTCTGTTCAGTTTCTTCAGGATTTTTGGCTTGAGAAAGGAAAGTTGCTGTATCCATATAGGGTCATCAACATCAACCCAGATCTTTTTCCCCCGAACATACCTTGGTTTTGTATGAGTTCTTATCTCTCTACCAACCACCTTGTCCCATACAAGTATTGCCTTTCGTCTCTCTACCCCCTCCTTTATACCGAGTGAGGAGAGCACCTTTGGAAGAACATCTTTTATAGAAAACAGCTGTGACATGTCGCTTCGCTCCATTGAAAAATGAAAATTGCAAAATGCAAAAGTCAAAATCAACTATGCCTGGAACAATACTTCCTTGCTTCCTTTGGGTTTTTATTTTTCAATTTGCATTTTTCATTTTGCATTGAGCAATTGCGTATAACACATAGGGTATCAATTGATCAGTCCGATAGCTCTTCTTGCAATCTCGAAATAGATGCCAAGCACTACAACATCTATAGTAGTGGTTATGAATGGTCCCGACATAAGCGCAGGATCCCATTTCAATTTTCTAAAAAAGAGTGGTAGAAACCCACCCAGTGTTGTGGAAATTCCAAGACAGATAAGCATTGAAGAACCTACTATAAAACCTACTACACCGCTTTCCCCCTTTAAGATTGTCCATACTGCGCTGATACACCCAAGAGATACACCTACCAGAGCTCCAATCCAAAACTCTTTTAACACGACCCTCCATATATCCATTAACCTTATATGCCCAACTGCAATCCCCCTTATAACAACAGCAGCAGCCTGTGTGCCTGCATTACCTCCTGTTCCCATCAGCACGGGTATGAATGCTGCAAGAATAACCATCGTCTCTATCGTGGAAGAATAAGCTTTTATGACCAATCCCCCCATAAATCCTGCCACAACGAGAAGAAGGAGCCATCCCATCCTGCTTTTTGCTGTTTGCAAAATCCCCGCGGAGAAATAATTTTCAGGAGGATCTCCCGCAGCACCAAAATGATACATATCCTCTGTATCTTCCGCCTCTATCACATCTATTATATCGTCAACCGTAATTACACCTTTCATACCCCCTTTTTTATCTACAACTGGCATCATAGTAACATCATATTTGGCAAAGAGATCTGCAACTCTCTCCTGATCATCCATAACTCCTGCCTTTATTACAGTTTTTTTCATAATCTTAGCAACAGGTTCACTCCTCTCGCACATTACGAGGTCTTTCAGTGTTATGAGGCCTATAGGATGGCCTCTTCTATTCAGGACATAGATATCATAAACAAAATCAACATCTTTTGCAGTCTCCCTCATTTTTGTCACTGCATCACGAACGGACATCCATTCATATACCGCCACATAATCCGTCGTCATAAGCCCGCCAGCTGTATCAGGTGCATAAGAGAGTAGCTGCTGGACATCCTCTACCTCCTCTTTCTCCATTATAGAAAGGTAATATCTCTTATGTTTTTCTTCCAATTTCTCAAACAGGTCCGCCCTATCGTCAGATGCCATACGGTTGAGTATTGCTATCTTTCTCTCTTTATCTAAACCTTCAAGGAGCTCATTCTCTTTTTCTGCATCAAGTTTCTCAAACACATCTATCCCGAGCTGGACAGGAAGAAGATTGAACAGATAGAACATATCAGTGGAGGAGAGAGAGGAGATAAGTTCTGCAATATCCTGCGGACTTGCCAGAACAAGGATATCTATAAGATCCTCACTTGCCCTCTCTTCTATCAACTCCTTTATGTCGGGTAGTAGTATAGGCATTTGTTAAGATTTTTTTGATACAGATTGTAGGGGTAACCCTTGCGGTTACCCTATCGGGCAGGGGCAAGCCCTGCCCCTGCATAAGACTGTTAATGGAGCTGAGGGGATTCGAACCCCTGCCCTCCTCCGTGCAAGGGAGGCGCTCTCCCAGCTGAGCCACAGCCCCATTCTTCACCATCCTCTCACAATATTTTCAGACCTTTACTTTAAGATTAGTATACCATAGAAAAACTGAGTTGTCAAGTTTTTTATATAAATAAAAAGGGGCTGGGTGAATCCACCCAGCCCCTTATGTATGCTCTTGTAATCTCCTTTATTCAAAGTTGTATCCAAGGCTCACTCGCATGGCATTAGTGGGATTTCCACTTATGAGATAGGGTCCCTCAAAGAGCAAATCAGCACCAACCTGGGCGTCCAGGGTGAAACTTCCGAGCACTATCCCAAGACCGTAGAACATATCGAATGGCTGATCCCATATCGTTACTGTTGTCTCTTTCCTATCGCCTACCTGTTCTGTCATCGTTATATCTGTCTTACTCATACTCGCTACCATCCCAACTCTTCCATAGAGCCAGTTTCTGATTGGAGCCTCAACACCGAGAACCAAAGTCGGCATATTGAGGGTAGTTATTTCTTCCTTATCCTCTGCGGTATTTTCCGGCGTGTGTGTATATTTGTCCATTCCAATAATACCACCAACTATAACCTTCATATCCCTATAAGGAACAAAGTTGAGACCAAGACCTAAGTTGAAGTTCATCTCCCTAAGTTCCTCACTGTCTTTGACATCATTCACTTCGCTCTCCCAGGATGCATCAATCATATTAAATCCAAGAACCGGGATAAGGGTGAACCTGGGAGTAATCGGGCGTATCATCCTTCCACGCAGACCAAGTGCCACTTTTCCCTGATCATTATACTTTCTGGTGAAATCCTCATAAGACCAGCTGTATCTATCTATCCCAAGGGCAAGGTCTATCCAAGAATCCTCATCAAGGCCAAATTTCACACCCAGCTTCGCGCCGAGAATACCCATAGATTCTGTGATGTCATATGTATCCTCCTCTTTATCTATTTTGAACTCATCTCCGGCCAGTTCAAAGTCTAGACCTATTGCGAGATTACCAAATCTCTTCCCGTAGATTAACTGAATCCTTGACTCAGGAGCATTTATATTGAATGGACCACCACTGTTCAAAATTGCCTCATTCACTATCTCGGGAAACATGGACCTGTTCAAAACTATTCCCAGAACCCCCCAAGACTGCTCTTTATCGTTGGTAAGGGTTACCATCAGGGAAGGTGGTGGAAATCCCCAATAATCCCCACCTAGCTCCGCTAATACATTATATGGGTAGTCTGTGACCAGCGCGGGGTAGTTATAGATATTGGCATCGTCAATAAGGAAATCACCAACTCCACCCATCGTTATAACTCTTGTTTCTGTAGCAAGTCCTATGCTGGCAGTAAATACCAGCCCTATTGCCAATGCAGTAAACATCTTCTTCATATTCCCTCCCTTCTCACTTCAAAAAAATAACCACAGAGTATTTTCATGCTCTGCAGTCTAAAAACTGGGCCCAAGTGGGGTCGAACCACTGACCTCCCGGTTATCAGCCGGGTGCTCTACCAACTGAGCTATGAGCCCAACAACGGATTCCCGAGATTCAAAACAGTGGGATAGGACTTCTGCACGGTTCACGGTTGGTACTTCTCTAACCTCTGAACCTAAACCGTTTAGAAGGACTTTCCCACTTAATCCGCTGTTGTAAAAAAGCGTGCACCACCCACTCGGTTAAGATGTTCAAGGTCTGACTGGATAGAGGATTGCTCCTCTATTTTTCTTCTCTTTGAAAGGAGGTGATCCAGCCGCACGTTCCCGTACGGCTACCTTGTTATGACTTCACCCCGGTTGCCAACCTTGCCTTCGGCCTCGCTTAAGCGAGGACTTCGGGCACTGCCAACTTCCATGGTGTGACAGGCGGTGTGTACAAGACCCGGGAACGTATTCACCGCGGCATACTGATCAGCGATTACTAGCGATTCCAACTTCATGCAGTCAATTGCAGACTGCAATCCGAACTGGGCCTGGCTTTAAGGGATTGGCTCCACCTTGCGGTCTTGCAACCCGTTGTACCAGGCATTGTAGGACGTGTGCTGCCCCGGACATAAAGGCCATGATGACTTGACGTCGTCCCCACCTTCCTCCCCGTTAAACAGGGCAGTCCCCTTAGAGTGCCCCCCGACGAATCGGGGCTGGCAACTAAGGGTAGGGGTTGCGCTCGTTTAAGGACTTAACCCAACACCTCACGGCACGAGCTGACGACAGCCATGCAGCACCTGTTCCAATGCCTTGACCAAAGCCAAGGAGATCCCGTTTCCGGGACTGTCATCGGAATGTCAAGTCCGGGTAAGGTTTTTCGCGTAGCCTCGAATTAAGCCACATCCTCCACCGCTTGTGCGGGTCCCCGTCAATTCCTTTGAGTTTCAGCCTTGCGACCGTACTCCCCAGGTGGTGGGCTTAACGCGTTAGCTGCGGCACCCCAGAATATTTTCCGGGGCACCAAGCCCACATCGTTTAGGGCCAGGACTACCAGGGTATCTAATCCTGTTCGCTCCCCTGGCTTTCGGGCATGAGTGTCAGCAATAGTCCAGAGGGCCGCCTTCGCCACTGGTGTTCCCCCCAATATCTACGCATTCCACCGCTACACTGGGAGTTCCGCCCTCCTCTCCTATGCTCAATCCTACCAGTTTTTCAGGCAGTTCCCAGGTTGAGCCTGGGTATTTTACCTAAAACTTAATAGGACACCTGCGCCCGCTTTACACCCAATAATTCCGAACAACGCTTGCTCCCTCCGTATTACCGCGGCTGCTGGCACGGAGTTAGCCGGAGCTTCTTCTGGAGATACCGTCCCCCCGCACCTTTTAGAACTTTTTATCTGATGTGTAGGGATTTGATTTATCAAATCCAGATTCATTGGACACGATAAATTGTGTCCCTACTCTTCCACAATTGACACCTTGAAAATTTTAGATATTACAAGTTCTAAAAGGTACGGGGTTCTTCTCCCCTGAAAGAGGTTTACAACCCGAAGGCCGTCATCCCTCACGCGGCGTCGCTGGGTCAGGCTTTCGCCCATTGCCCAAATTTCTAGACTGCTGCCTCCCGTAGGAGTCAGGGCCGTGTCTCAGTCCCCATGTGGCCGATCACCCTCTTAGGTCGACTACCCGTCGTAGGCTTGGTAGGCTATTACTCTACCAACTACCTGATAGGACGCAAACTCCTCCTTTGGCCCCTACCAAAAGGTAGGGTTTACCCCTTCTGACCTATATCAAAAGGGGACTATGCGGGATTAGCTCGCCTTTCGGCGAGTTATCCCCCACCTAAGGGCAGATTGTCTGCGCATTACTCACCCGTCCGCCACTAACCAGCCCTGCAAGCAGGACTAGTTCGTTCGACTTGCATGTCTAAGACACGCCGCCAGCGTTAGTTCTGAGCCAGGATCAAACCCTTCATATAAAACCTTGCAGGTAATGCACGCTATATGATTTTCAAAGAGCCACATATATTAAAACATATTATAACACAAAAATTTAATTTTGTCAAGAAAAAAATGAAAAAAAACGCATTACACGGATTTTCTTTCAATCTTCAAACCATCATAGAGGACAAGATTAAGGATAGCGCTCTTTTTATCTTTCATACTAACAACTTGCGAAAGCCTCCCTATTACTCGTGTAAAAATCAGAAGGAATGAGATGGCAAGAGATACCGAGAATGACCATAGAGGTTCGCGAAGTAAAAGAACCAAAACAGGTATAATGATACAGATAGATATGAATGTTGGAAGGGAGGTACCCTTCAGTATTATAGAAAGTATTATGAAAACCACAATCCCACATATTGTCTCAAGTGGCAGGAGATAACAGAGAACACCACAAGATGTTACAACCCCCCTCCCCCCCCTTGAACCCGAGAAAAAGAGGCCAATTATGAGCAATTATAGCTGAAAGCCCTCCAATAGACGCTACAGACTCTGGAACCCCAAAAAATTTAAGTATGACAATAGGGGCTATACCCTTAAGGAAATCCCCCAAAAAGACAACAACTGCTGGCCCAAGCCCTAAAACCGAATATACATTTGACACCCCCAGCTTCTTATAACCCTCCTTCCTTATATCTCTGCCAGCCAGTTTCCCAGCAATGTATCCAAATGGAATAGAGCCAAAAAAATAGCCTATGATTATAGACAGAATAATAGATGACATAAGTCAAACGGTAATCGGTAATCAGTAATCAGTTATCGGTAAAGACCAACATCAAAGACAGTTATTCGTTATTGGTTATTAGAGCAATGGGTTACTTCATCCTTCATCCTTCATCCTTTATCCTTTTTCCTTT
>CAYRBN010000037.1:10539-12410 GCA_964422625.1 uncultured bacterium
TCCTTTATCCCCCTATCACCTGACACCTGACTCCTATTCCACCGTTACACTCTTTGCAAGGTTTCTTGGTTTGTCAACATCAAGCCCTCTCATCATCGCTATATGGTATGCAAGAAGTTGTAATGGAATCACAGTAAGGATAGGAGATAATATATCAATAGTATCCGGAACTTCAACCACATAATCAACAATATTCTTTATCTCTTCATCACCCTCTGATGTAACAGCAATTACAATCCCCTTTCTGCACTTCACCTCCTGAATGTTTGACACAATTTTATCGTAGACAGCGTTTTTCGTAGCGATAAACACAACCGGCATACTCTCATCAATAATTGCAATCGGTCCGTGTTTCATCTCAGCAGCAGGATACCCCTCCGCATGAATATATGATATCTCTTTCAGTTTCAATGCCCCCTCAAGTGCAATAGGATAATTATAACCCCTGCCAAGAAAAAGAAAATTACTGCTTTTATAGAACTTCTCTGCTATGGTTCTGATTTTCGCATCCAGCCTTAATATACTCTCCACCTTTGACGGGAGTTCTGAGATTGCAGTGGCAACTTCTTTACCCTCTTTATAGGAGAGATGTCTTATCCTGCCCAAAAGAAGTGCTATCATTGAAAGAACCACAAGCTGTGATGTGAATGCTTTGGTTGATGCAACACCAATCTCTGTCCCGGCATGTATATATACCCCCCCATCGGTCTCTCTTGCAATAGTAGAACCAACCCCATTGCATATACCAAGTGCAAGCACCCCCTTCCTCTTTGCCTCTCTCACAGCAGCAAGAGTATCTGCTGTCTCTCCTGACTGACTGATTGCAAATAAAACCGTGCCCTCATCAAGAACAGGACTTCTGTAACGAAATTCAGATGCATATTCAACCTCACAGGGTATCCTTGCTATGTTCTCTATCATATATTCCCCCACCAACCCGGCATGCCAGGCGGTTCCACATCCTGTAACAATTATCCGTTTTACCTCACGGAGGGATGGAAGATTCCTGTCAAGACCATCAAGCCTTGCAGTTGCCTCTGTGAAATTGAGTCTTCCCCTTGTTGAATTTCTTATCGTGTTGTGTTGTTCAAATATCTCCTTCAACATAAAATGGGAAAAACTACCTTTTTCTATCTCGTCAAGTGTCCAGTTCACCTCCTCAATCTTTGGTGTTATCTCCTTTTCTTCAAGGTTGGTCACAGAAAACCCATCATCTGTTATTTTTGCAATCTCCCCATCCTCAAGATAGACAACCTCTCTTGTGTATCTTATAATTGCAGAAACATCAGATGCAATAAAATATTGATCCCTGCCCTGCCCTATTACAAGGGAAGACCCATTTCTTGCAACTACAATCTCTCTCTCTTTCTTATGTATCACTGCAATTCCATAAGTTCCCTCAACCTCTGCAAGAGCAAATCTCACTGCCTGAAGCAGGTCTCCCTTGTAGTATTCCTCCACAAGATGTGCAATCACCTCGGTATCTGTAGTAGTCCGAAATTTATGTCCTTTTCTTTCAAGAAATTGTATTAGAGTATTATAGTTCTCTATTATCCCGTTATGCACAACCGCAATCTCTCCCTTGCAGTCCAGATGAGGGTGGGCATTTATATCAGTGGGTTCTCCGTGTGTTGCCCACCTTGTATGGGCTATGCCAATTGTGGAGGGAATCTTCTCTGACGAGAGAGCCCTCTTAAGCTCCCTTATTCTACCAGCCTTCTTCTGCACTATCAGTCTATTATTAGAGATAACTGCAATGCCAGCAGAGTCATACCCTCTATATTCCAGCCGTTTCAGCCCGTCTATAAGTATGGGGACCGCCTCTTTTTTACCTATATATCCTACTATACCACACATATAAAGGATAAAGG
>CAYRBN010000037.1:12510-14234 GCA_964422625.1 uncultured bacterium
TAAAGGGTAAAGGGTAAAAAAATGTTTATTCCTTCCGCTAAACATCCTTACGATAATGGATTTTCTTCAGTATGGACCCAAAGATATTTTTAAGTTCAAAGGATTCATTAGTCAGGTATTCAAGTTCATCTCCCTCTGATAATCCAGCTGACTTAATAACACGCAGCCAATAGTTGCTTTCCATAGCCTCTTTGAAACTTATCCCAATTTTATATTTGAAATCCTCTCTACTAAATGCACCCTGAGATTCTTCGTAATTGGCTCCAATTGATGTTGCAGCTTTTGCAAGTTGGTATCTTATCACACCGTTCTCTTTCGAGTGTTTAAGTGTTTTCAAGAACTTGATAACCCTTACTGCAAAATTGAATACCCTATCTCCAAGATCTCTATCTTTCATATCCTTCTACTTTATCCTTTATCCTTTAACCTTTATCCTTCAATTTTATCCTTCTAATCAGATTATCGCATATTTTTTCAGTTTCTGCCTCGCATATAACCCTTATCACATTTTCGGTATTTGATTTCCTGACATGGATAAAGGCATCTTCATAATCAATCCTTATCCCGTCCTCATCTCTCACCTCTCCTCTCGGTAGTTCCCTTACAACTCTTTCAATATCAAGATTGTCCTCTATCTCGATCTTCTCCTTCTTCATATAATATAAAGGAAGCCTTTTTATCAGTTTTGATATAGGTTCTCTCTCATCGGCGATATACTCTAATATAATTGAGATTGCAGAAAGTCCATCTCTGGTTGGATGCATATCTGGCCATATTATACCTCCGTTTCCTTCGCCACCAAACACTGCTCCGATCTCCTCCATCTTCCTTACAACATTTGCCTCTCCAACTTTGGTTCGGACAAGGTAATCACCTGCAATATAATCTATCATTCTTGAGCTTGAAAGGTTGGTTACAACCTTACCCTTCTTTTTCTTGAAAATATGCGAGAGTGCAATGGCTAATGTATATTCCTCTCCAGGGGCTTCTCCCTTTTCAGTAATTACCGAAATTCGGTCTCCGTCCATATCAGATGCAAACCCTATATCAAAGTTAGAAGACTTACAGATAGTCCTTATCTCTCCTAAATTTGATGACAGTGGCTCAGGATCTCTATTTGACTCAATAATCTTGACACTACATCCCAGAATAGAGAGAAGATCCTTGACAGGTGCGGATAGTGCTCCTCCACCACCATCAAATATAACTTTGAACTCTCTTTTCCTTATCTTTTCTACATCTATAAGCCCAAGAATCCTGTCTATATGTCTTTTTATCCCATCCCTATCATACCCCAATATGCCAACCCGATCCCAGTCTGCAAAGGAGAAATCCCTGGTCCTATAAATTCTCTTTAGTTCTGTTACTTCTCTCTCTGATAGGAAGAGACCAGTTTTAGTATTGAACTTCACCCCATTCCAACAAGGAGGGTTATGGGATGCAGTTATTACAGCACCACCACTCTCGCCCAACAGACTGGTATTAAGGAGAACTGTGGGAGTGGGAACAATACCAAGATTGATTACATAGTGTCCAGTAGATAAAAAACCACTTATAAAGCCCTGTAGTATAATATCACCGGTCTTTCGGGTATCTCTCCCTATAACAATATCACCAGATATGAAGCTCCCGAATGAGAGACCAATTTCAACTGCATCCTGCGGGAGTAAAGAGGAGTTCACTATTCCCCTTATACCAGAGACACTAAAAATAAAATCTGACAT
>CAYRBN010000038.1:0-14171 GCA_964422625.1 uncultured bacterium
TCAATACCGATATTCCTTTTTGGGGCGGTTCTAAAGATCCGCTACTACATTAGATCTGGATATCTATACCATGTAGTAGCGTAGCTTTGGCTACGCAAAAAACGAATTATTCACCGAACACAAATTAGAAATTGAAAATTTGGGAATTGGGATTTGATTAGACATTAGAAATTAGTAATTAGTCATTTTCTATAATAGCTTATGTCTTCAATACCCCGTATATGTATACTCCTACTACTATCTACTTCTCTCTATTCTCAAGAGGTTAAGACTCCTGTTGAGAGGCTTATGGAAGTAGAGGTCCTTTTCTCCCACCGTCAGTGGGAGGAGGCATTAGAGGGATACCGCCTCCTTACCCAATATGAAGAGACCGCTCCAGAGGCACTTTATCGTATAGGTGAGTGTTACTACAATCTTGGAGAGTATGATAAGGCAATACATACTTTTAGAGATATAATAAAGAGATTCCCTGAATCGTATATTGCGCCGAAGGCAATATATGCTGCTGGCATCTCTTTTCTTGCAAGAGGAGATCTGAAGAGGGCAGAAGAATATCTTGTGAAAAAGATAGATGCATTTCCAGGGTATTCTGAAGATAAGAGGACAATATCTGGTAGAGGTATCTTGCTCTATTTTGATGGACAGTATAGGGAGGCACTTGCACATTTTGAGAAAACCGTTACGCCGATGGGGCGCTTCTATAAGGCAAGGTGTCTTGCACATCTTGGAAGACTCTTTGAGGCACTTGCCATATTCAAAGAACTTACCAATAAATTCCCGGGTGAACCCCTTGCTGAATACAGCTATTATGCGATGGGAGAGGCACTTTTCTACAACAGAGACTATGCAGGTGCAATAAAAAGATTTGAGTACTTTATAGAGAAGTATCCCTTGAGTCATCTGAAAAACTATGCAAGATATAAGCTGGGGTGTTCTTATTTCAATGAAGGGTATTATGAGTTAGCCATTGCCTGCTTCAGATTTTCAGCAGACTCAGAAGATAGATATCTTGTCGCCCATTCCTACTTTATGATAGGGGAAACACTGATGAAGCTGGATAGGATACCCGAGGCCATAGCTGCGTATCAGGATGCAAAATTCAATTACCATGGGCTGCGAGTTGCCGCCATTAGCAGCCTCAATTATGGAAGGGCTTATATTGCCCTTGAGGATACCCTCGCCTCTCTGATAGCCTTTAATCAACTCGCAAGTATATACCCTACGGGCTCCTTTGCAGGGATGGGAGATTATCTTGCCGGGGTTACATTCTTTTCTGAAAATAGATATCTTGAGGCAATAGACAGGTTTCACAATATAATAAGATTTCACAGTGTATCCGAGATTGCCGTTCCTGCTTATGCAATGATGGTCAAGAGCTATACCAATCTATGGAACCCATTGGAGGGTGTCTCTGTCGCTACTGCCTTTGAACACCTGATAGAAGGAGAGGATTGTATCTGGGCTGATAGGGCAAACTTGTTTCTTGGTGAACTCTTCTACTACATAGACAGGATACCCGAGGCAACGGCTTACTTTGAGACTGTTTTAGAGAGGCATCAGACAGGTCACCTGAGGGCGCATGCTTTTGTGTCAAGGGCGTGGTGTATACTTGAACAGGGAAGGTATGGAATAGCAAAGGGTATGTTTGAGGAGGCATTCCATAGATATGGTGTTGACACATGCCTTGCAGTGGCATCACTCTATGGATGGGGTATAGCTGCTTTCAATATGGGCGAGCATGAGGAGGCATACCAGGTATTCCTATTTGGCATTGGAGAGGCCTATCCCGACCATCCTATTGCAGGGGATGCTCTCTATTATGGAGCAAAAGCACTTTTTGTAACCGGGAAGTTTGCCAGTGCTATAGAGTATTGGGAGAAGGTATTAAACTACTATCCTGATGCCAAGAAAGCCCCAGATGCAGCGTTTCAGCTTGCAACAACTTATGCGATGGCTGGGGAGTTTGGCAAGTCAGCAAATTACTTTCGTCTTCTCATGAATCAATATCCAATGTCTGAACTTGTAATAGAGGCACAGTTCCAGCTAGCAACCACCTATTTCAACTCGGGAGATTTTCTGAACGCCATAAGGGAGTATGATAAATTTAGATTGCTTTATCCAGATGATGTTCAGGCAGAGGCTGCGCAAGATCAGTTGGAACTTGCCTACTTTATGCTGGGGCAAGAGGATCCCGAAGCCCTTGATATTCTTATAAGGGAGCACCCAACATCAGAATTCGCGGCAGAGGCACAATGGACAAGGGCCGGGACTTTATTCAACGATGGCGACCTTGTAAATGCAATAATTGAGTTCAGAAAGTTGCTTGTCAACTTTCCTGAGAGTCCTTACACTGAAGATGCACTTTATTTCATTGTTATCTCTTACGGTCAGATTAACAACTTCCCAAAACAGATAGAGGAAGCAGAGAAGTTTAAGAGGTTCTTTCCAGAGAGTGAAAAGATACCTGCTCTACTCAATACGATGGGAGTAGCCTACCATAATTTAGGAAAATTTGACGAGGCGCTAAAGGTTTTCAAGAGGGTGTTAAATGAATATCCCGGGACCGATGAGTATAATAGGGCAGGCCGCTTTATTGGACAGACATATCGGATGCTTGGGGATGCAGGGAAGGCAGATGAATACCTGACAAGGTTTGGAGAGTAGGGCGTAGAGCGTAAGGCGTAGGGCGTAGGGCGTAAGGTGTCGGACGTAAGGGAGTAATAACCTAAGGTTCTTCGCTCTTTTAGTTGGTTCAAATGCCGACCAAATGCTATAGGGATTTGAGAATATGGCTTATTGTATTTAAGAGGTAATACCTTTTTCGTTTTATAAGTAGGAGCTTTCTAAAAAACGGCTTTCAAAAATGTAGGCACGATTTCAAATCGTGCTAGCACAAATTCAAGAAGGTTTGTCCATATATTCTACCAACTAAAAGTGCGAAGAACCTAACCTAATAACCAATAACAAATAACTAATAACTGCTTACTGCTTACTTAAAAAAGGGGGGATAATATGTTTCCAGGCACAACATTGGGTGGACTGATTACATCACCATTCATAATCGTATTACTGGTGACGGGCTTTATTTTGTTTATTGTGGCGTTTGAGAGATACTCTGCCTTAAGAAAGGTAAGTTTTGACGAGGAGAAGGTACTTCGGAAAATAGGCGAGGAGATTAAAAATGGCAGTATAGAATCTGCTATTAAGTTGTGCGATTATGACAATTCTAGCCTCACGAGGGTATTGAAAGATGGGCTGGAAGTATCCTCACTCTCCCGAGAGGATGTATATGATGCATTAGAGAAAGCACAGATAAAGGAGAAAGGAATTTTAGAGACAAGAGTTGCACTCTTATCAACCATAGCCTTTATAGCCCCTCTTTTGGGCTTGCTTGGGACAGTTGTTGGTATTATACAGGCATTTTCAGCAATGGCTGCTGCTGGCGGTGCGGATCCAGGGGCAATGATGGCGGGAGTTGGAGTGGCACTCCTCACAACTGCTATTGGAATAATACTGGCCGTGCCTGCTGCCATACTTTTTGGTGTATTTTCTGGAAAGGTTGATTCAATTCTCCAGAGAATAGAGATAGCATCAAAGAGACTTATGATTCTATTAAGTGAAACCAAAAAAGGTAAATTTTGAAACAGTAATTGAGTAATTAAGTAATTAGTGTCCGGTGAATAATTCGTTTTTTGCGTAGCTAAAGCTACGCTACTACATGGTATAGATATCCAAATCTAATGTAGTAGCGGATCTTTAGATCCGCCCCAGAAGAGAATATAGGTATTAATCGTGGTTTTGGCAATTTTTCACCGGTAACTAATTAAGTAATTGTGTCTTTTAATAACCTAATAACTTAATAACTGCTTTATGCTTGGTATCCCCATACTTGAGCTTCTCTTGAACCCGATAATAATGCTACTCCTTCTTATATCGGCTGTTTCACTTGCAGCGATGTTGGACAGAATGTTCTTTTTGGGTAGGATGAGGTTTAACTATGATGCTTTTCTTGGCAAGATGAGAGCTTTTCTGTCCCAGAGGGATGTAGAGGGTGCAACAAAATATAGTGATACATTCAGACATCCATTTGCAAGGATATGTAGGGCAGGACTCTTGCATTCTAGCCTTGACAGAGCTGCACTATATAATGTGATTGATAACACCATTGATCAAGAGAAGTCAAACCTGGAAAGTCATATAGGGACACTCTCTACTATAGCTTTTATATCCCCTCTACTCGGTCTACTTGGAACAGTTATCGGTATAATTCAGGCATTTGCAGCTATGGCGATGGCAGGGGGGGGTTCTCCAACAGAGATGATGTCTGGTATAGCTATTGCTCTGCTTACAACAGCGATAGGCATAGTAATTGCAGTTCCTGCGGCAATTATGTTTGGGGTATTTTCAGGAAAGGTGGACTCTATAGAGGAACACCTCTTCAGCGGTTCAAGAGATCTTGTGCTCATACTTTCCGAGGAAAATATTATGGATAAGAGACCTGTGAAGGTAAAAAGGGCAAAGTGGATAAGAGAGAGGGAGGAGGGAGCCGCAGCTGCAGCAGGAGAGGCACTGACCCCAGGCATAAACATGGCAATGTTACTCATCCTATTTTTTATGATGTTTGCCCCGATGATGTATCAGTCAAATATTGCTGTATCCACCCCTGCACTTGCAAAGGCACCAACAGAGAGAAAAGAGGAGAAGAAGACAGAGTTAAAGCTTACTCTATATGTTGCGGAGGATGGAACAGTTTTTATCAATGACGAACCTTATGGCAATATCTCTAACCTTGATGACAGGGTAAGACAGGATGAGGTGATGCATCAACTTTTACTCCGAAGCACTATGAGAATGGCCCTGATCTCTGGCCATTCTACTGTATTTCACAGGGATGTTGTGGATATAATAGACAGGGCAAGGCAGGCGGGCGCAGTCAAGATTGCCCTTCTAAAAAGGAGAGAAAAATGAAGGTAAAAAAGGCAGCCATAAATATAGCACCACTCTCAGATGTCTGTTTTACCATACTTATCACACTGATGGTAACAGTTCCTATCCTGGCTATGACTGGGACCCTCAAGGTCTCCCTCCCGGCTGCATTCACTGTTGAGGACAGGAGAGAGGATGCAATATCTGTAGCCATAAGCGCAGACCACAGGATAGAGATTGCCTGGCCAGCTAACCATGCGGGAACAGAGACAACATGGGAGGAGTATGTGGACTTTCTAAAGGATGTGATAGAGGAGAATCCTAACCATCCTGTTCTTATAAGGGCTGATGAGTTTGTATCTCATGGACTGGTGCTGCAGGTGATACAGGTTGCGAAGACTCTTGGTGCAGACGACATAGCAATAGCAACCACACAGAAGGCTGGGATCTGAAAAATGTAAATTGCAAATTGAAAAATGCAAAATTATTGTGTGGTTGACATCACATTAACTAATATTAGCACACAGATTTTCACAGATAAAACTGATTTATACAAAGATAATTCATTATAAAGATTTTTTTGAAATCTGTGGCTATCTGTTCAATCTGTGTCCATCTGTGTGCTTTTCCTCATTTTTTTCTTGACAAATTGCCTTTTTTTCAGTATAATATAGGGAGGTGATTACTTATGGATCGTAGGTTTATAAAATTTCTTCTGTTCTCCTGTATCCTGCATTCAAGTATATTTCTTTTTATAAGGGTGCAAGCAATGGTTGAGGCACACAGAGAGAGGCTTATTGGTATAGAATTTATTGAGGAGAAAGAGGAGGAGATAAAAAAGGAGAAGGAGAAGGAGAAGGAGAAGGAGAAGGAGAAGGAGATAAAGGAACCACCCAAGCCAATGCAACCGAAGGAACCTACAAAAACCATTTCAGAGGCCCTTAGAGACCGATTTAAGCGACGGGATATAGATAAGAAACTTGAGGAGGAGTTAAAGAAACTGGACATAGAGATGGTCAGACCTATGGAAATTGCTCCACTGGATGCAAAGATAGACCTTGATAAGATTAAGGAACTGTCAAGGATGCAGGCATCAATAGACCTTGATGCTTTTGAGGCGCTTGATGTATCAGGGGATGTAGAGATTATTCGTATTGGCACAGGTGGCAAATCCTTAAACGATCTTCTTGATGAGCCTACAATAGCTCTTCCCAGGACAAAAGATGACCTTGATGCAAAGATAGGACTATTCAGCTCTCCAGGTAGTGGAGATAGAGGAGGTATAGAGCTTGAGAGAGTTGACATTGCAGAGTTAAAGAGAGAGAAGGAGACAGATTTCAGAACGGAAAGGACTGTCAAAACTATAACAGATACCCCAAGGAAGAGAAAGGCTCCCGAGACAATGGTAGAGATAGCAGGAGCACTTGCAGAGAGAAATCTATTAACGAATCCAAATCCTGTTTATCCCAGATGGGCACTCAAGAGGGGGCTATCCAGCACAGTAACAGTAAAGTTAACAGTAGGCCAGGATGGCAGACCAAAACCGAGAATGTTGATTCTACGCACAACAGGACACAGAAAGTGGGATGAGGCTGTGATGAAAACCCTTGCAAAATGGCGATGGGAAGCCTCTCCTGCTACACACACAGGTCGGATTACATTTAGATTTATCCTTGGAGTGTAGCGACAGAGAGTTACACAGATTGAGGGGCGAATCACAAATAACAGATTTTTCACCCCGTTAGATGCTGGCTATCTAACCGGGGCAGGCAAATCCCAATAACCAAAATTCCAATGTTCAAAACAAGTTTGGTATTTAAACATTGGGATTTGGATATTGTTTGTTATTTGGTGCTTGAGATTTGGAATTTTTAATCTTTGGAGGATGGTATGAAAAGAACAATCACGCTTATAGGTATCTTCTCTTTGGCCATTTTCTTTGTTCTGTACATCTCTGCACAAGAGGGAGAGATGGTAGAGGAGGAGATAAGGGGAGTATTTATAGGGGTTATTGAAGAGAAAAGACCTCCTATCAGACTTAGGTTTGACCCTTATGAAGCAGTGATCGCACGGATAGGTGGAGAGGAGTTTATATATGACAGACAGCTTGTTTTGAATGCTGCTTTTGCCTCATCTCCACTTCCTGTACTTGCGTCAGATCAGCTAGTAAAGCCCTGGCTGAAAGCAATCGTCAGAGGAAATATAGCATTTTTTAATCCTATTTATGGACATGATGTAGTATCATGGAAGATTACGATAACAGACGAGAAGGGATCAATCTTTAAGACTTTTGAGGGAGAGGGCCCTCCTCCTCGCACCCTGCACTGGGATGGACGAAGCAATAGGGGTGTGATGATGAATCCTGGAATCCTTTATATGTATACTGCAGAGGCTCATGACGAGCTTGGGAATGTCTCAAGGGTAGTGGGGAGGGAGATCAGGGTCAAAGGGATTTTTTATAAAGAGAGGGGAGAGAATATAGTTACCCTGGATGGTGGTAGGATATTTAGGGAAAACTCTGATGCTTTCCTGGATGATGGACTTGTTTTACTTGAGGAGGCAGCGGATATAGTGCGAGAGAACTTCAGAACCAGCCTTACTATTCAAGTATATTCAAGGGCTGAAGCCCTTTCAGAGAGGAGGGCGAGGGCCCTTGGTGAGTGGTTTCTTGAGAGACTTATAATTCCAAGGTTTGCAATCGTAAATATAGCAGGCTTTGAAGAAAAGGTTTACAAGAGCTCGTATATAAATGTGATATTCTGAGTGAAACGGAGGTAAGGAATGAGTGATTTAACCATTGCTTTGATTACTATTTTTGGAACAGTAGCATCGGTCTCAGGAGTTGTAGCGTATGTATTTAATGGCACAAGGAAGTTAATCAAAGAGATGCATACAGCAACAATGGAGATGCATACAACGACAATAAAGATGCAGAGAGAAGGAGAACGGAGGCACAGGGAAGTAATGAAGACTCTAATGGAGACAATAAGGTTAAGTGAACTGAGACATAAGGAAGTGATGGAGGTATTGAAAAAAGGATTCGGCGAGTTAATTCGTTCTCGGTGAAAAAATGGTTAGGACGCAGATAGACAGGATAAGGAGAGTGGGGGACAGGGAGACAAGGAGAAAGGGAGAGTAGGGAGAAGGGGTAAAAAAGAAGTAAAAATCTTGGTGCCTTTGTGTCTTGGTGGTGAATACCCATAAAAGGAATGCATTTGATACTCTATGAAAAAAGAATATGTAGGGGCAGGGCTTGCCCCTGCCCAATAGGGTAACCGCAAGGGTTACCCCTACAATCTGCGAAAATCTGCATCCTAAAAAAAAACAAAAAGTTATTCACCGGACAGTAATTCGTTCCCGGTGAATATCGGCGGGTGATAGGTTATCGGTAAGTTAAAGATAGAAAGAAATCTGCAAAATTGGGAGAGGAACAGATAAACGAGGAGATAATCCCAAATTATGCGTTAAGTTTGCGCTTTGAGGAATTAAAAAGCACATAAACCAAAGGTATTTCTTGACTTTATGCCTCCTTTGTGTTATAATATGGCAAGTTTATTTTTCACCCAAAAGGTGAAAATAGATTTTTCATAGATTTAATCTATTTCTGTGTTTTTCTGTGAAATTCTGTGGCTAATGCATAATCTGGGATAATAGAATGGGTATAACAAGAGTTACTGTAACCGTATCAAACCTTGAAAAATCTAAAAAAGGATATGAGGCCGAATTTATGGTAGATACTGGAGCAATTGATTGTATGGCATCAGCAAGTAAATTGAAGAGAGCTGGCATTAAGGTAGAAGGTAAGGATGTTTATGAATTAGCAAATGGACAGCCAATAGAGTATAACTATGGATATGCGAGAGTCTCTTTTATGGGTTCGGAAACCGTGGGTCAAGTAATTTTTGGACCTGAAGATATTGAACCAATACTTGGTGTTGTAGATTTAGAGAATGTAGGTATTGCAGTTGACCCTGTTTCAATGACATTAAAAAGGATGAGAGCAAAGTCATTAAAATAAGGTGAAAAATATATCAATAGAAAGATGTAAAACCACAGAGAGGAGGCAAACAGGTGAGGCTTCCAGCCTCACATCCATTATGGAGCAAGATGCTCTATTCAGGTTGTTAGCTTTACAGTGAACTTGAGTAATTACATGTAGTCAGTTTTTTGACAACTTTTTTTTAACCATGAGGTAGAAATGAGACTTAAACACTATGGGGTTGCGGTAATTGCCGTCATAGTCCTTGCACTGATGGTAGGATGCGGCAGGGAAACCCCGGATGACGGAGTCTATGATCCAGATAGGGCAGAACAGCTTGTAATAGAGGCGAATCAGGCAGCAGAAGAGGGTGATTGGGCAAAGGCTGATTCTCTCTACAAGGAGGCACTTAAATACGACCCCAACAATGCAGATGCCAATTTCGGGACGGGACTCTGTCAAACGATCTTACTCCGTGAGGATCCTGAGGTAGACTCTATTATTGGTCTAATAGAGTCATGGTTATCAGGGAAAAAACCTACAGACCCAGAACCTCCAAAAGCATTTGACTTATGGGGCAGAAGGGTTGGAAAGGGGAAGTTCGCTTATGAGATTCCCTCAGTAGCCTCTTTCCCCGAGGCAATACCCTCCTTTATGAAGTTTGTCACCGACACTATCCCTGCTATCAGTGATATACAGCAGATTATTGACGACATTATAATCCCGGTGATCAACTATGTGCTTGGAAGGTTTGAGTTCATTCAGACCTACCCGGATTTTCAGTTCTATATCACACCGGGAATGGGTGAGGGAGTTGACACAAATATAGTTATTGACAGCATTGAGATTGATGTTGGTGATATCTATGTTGCTGATGCTGGGCTAAGGACAATCAGGGGGATATTGATGGTTCTCACAGCCTATAATTTTGATGTCAACTATGACAGCCTGCTCAATCCAGCAACCGACACCACCTATATAAGGACGCTCATTGATGGGAATAATCCATTCTTTACCCTTAAAGCAGATGGTGCTATCAGGATGAGCAACTCCAGAGGTGACCTGCTCACTGCAATAGAAAAGGTCAGGAGTGGAGTAACGTCCATACAGGCTGAAACGGATGACCAGGATGACGACATTATCCCCAAGATGCCCCAAAATGAGTACGAGGCTTTTATGTCAGGTCTTGATACAGCCACAATTGTGCTGACAGTCCCTTACACTGTTACTGCCTATGATACCGCTGGTCTTGAGATGCCAATTACGATTGATGTAAAGAGGTTCTTCTTAAATCCCATTGATGACTGGAAGGCAAAATTACCATCTCATCATTGGAACTGGGACCAGGGAGGATTTATTCCAGATAGCCCGTTAACATTTCCTGACCCGAGATTCAACGATATCTTTCCTGATATGACAAATCCGGATTGGCGCCGGTTGATAGACAACCCCTGAGTAGCGATTGAAATTTAACCCTGGGGCGGTAGATAGATCTACCGCCCCATTAGGTATGTGGAGCATATTCTTTATCTGTCTCCTGCATCGTATAGTAGATACCTCCCGCCATAACCCAGATACAGGTTTTGGTATTACTCTAAAAGGCATCTACAAAGACATCCTGCGCGATGGGAATGGTAACGATATCTGGGACTATAATTTTGATATTGGGATAAAATTACCGGTTGGCTCAAAAGACGCCCTTGAGATAAAAATATATCATTCAAAAACACTGTTAGACCTGCCACTTTTATCCAACGACTTCCTTGCCACCCATTACTCTAACCAGAGAAAGATAGATCTCTCCTATGAAAAAAGGATATTCCCTTTTGCCTCAATTACTGGCTCTTTAGGAAGCGATAAACATCTAAAAAACCTGGATTACTCATTGGATATACTACTATCTCTACCATCAGGATATAGATTAAGAGGGAAAATAGATAAAAAGGCTTACCCGACCACGGTAACACTGCGGTATGACAGTTCACTCTCCCTGTCGCAACTCCTACACTGTACAATTTATGAAATAGAAGCGTCCAAAACTTTGTTCAACAAGACAACAATAAACTGGGTTGGCTCATACTCTCTCCTTGATTCAACGATAACCAGAGACTGCTCTACCATTTCAGGGACTATAAAGCGAACACTTGCTAATATTAGTTACACAGAATTCTGGTCTCCATCTCTTTCTATGGCATTTGAGGAAGGCAATCTCTTTTTTAGCCTCCGCACAGAGGGAACAAGATTTGCCAAAGCAACCACAGAATTTTCCACTGCATTTTACTCCCTGAACCTGAAAGTAACGCCTAATAATAGACTTACATTATATCCGGAGATTAGCTATTGGACATCTAAGATTGCAGGTAATGGAACCATAGCATTCTGGCCCTTTACATCCACATTGATTGACCTCCTTGGTGAGAGACGACATTTTATTGCGCAAGGCAAACTGAGTGAATATAGAGCTGCTCTTGGAGGTGAGTATCAGATAAATAAAGGCGTTACTATTAAAGGAGAGGCCGAATATGCCGTCTTAAATGGAGAAGGAAATATACTATCGTGGAGGCCCCTTTTTATGGGAGCTGGGATAGATGATCTCAGAGATGATTCTCTTCCCATACAGAGTGCCGGATTAGGAAGCGTAGCTCTTGGGACAACACACAGATTGGGTAGATTTGTTATAGATTATAGGTTTGAGCAAATTATACCTATATGGACAAGAAGATATAAGGAAGGTATCTCGCCCCCATCACCAGGTACAAAAACTCAGGGAGGGAGGGCCTATAGTTTCTCCTTGAGCTATTTGCTTTGGTAGATTATTGGGATAAATTGCCTCACACCATCCAGTATTTTCTGTCAAGTGTTCTATACTGGATTGCCTCAGATATATGAGGGGGTTCTATATCACGAGAATCTTCTATATCTGCTATTGTCCTTGACACCTTTAGTATCCTATCATAAGCCCTTGCAGATAGCCCAAATCTTGATATCGCCGCCTTCAACAGTTCATCACAGGATGTGTCTATCTTACAGAAACCCCTTATATCCTTTGATGAGAGTTGTGCATTGGAATAGATGCCCTTCCTACCCTCATACCTCTCAAGTTGTCTTCTCCTTGCCCTATTGACTCTCTCTCTTATTATCTCGCTTTTGTCACCAGATGAGCGCTCTTTCAGTTCATCGTATGTAAGGGCTGGAACCTCTATATGTATATCTATCCTGTCCAAAAGTGGTCCTGATATCTTTGATACATACTTCTGAATTATCCCCGGGCTACAACTACAGTTATGGTGAGGGTCTCCAAAGTATCCACAGGGACAGGGGTTCATTGCAGATACAAGCATAAACCTTGATGGGAAGGTGAGTGATATGACAGCCCTTGAGATGGTAACCTTCCCATCTTCTATCGGCTGTCTCATAACCTCAAGCACATTCTTATTGAATTCTGGCAGTTCATCAAGGAATAATAGCCCGTTGTGTGCCAGGGATACCTCCCCTGGACTTGGGTGTCCACCACCCCCAATGAGGCCCGCATCTGAGACTGTATGGTGCGGACTCCTGAATGGTCTTGTTGCAACCAGAGCCTTCCCGCCAAGAACCCCCGCAACCGAGTGTATCTTGGTCGTCTCAAGTGCCTCTGGAAGTGTGAGCTCTGGCAATACAGTTGGCAGTCTTCTTGCGAGCATTGTCTTTCCAGAACCTGGTGGACCAATCATAAGTATATTGTGTCCTCCAGCAGCAGCAATCTCAAGGGCTCTTTTTGCACTCTCTTGTCCTTTTACATCTATAAAATCTTCACTATACTGTGATGCCTCATCCCATAGCTCGTCAATCTTTACGCTGCAAGGTTCTATCTCTATCTCATCATTTAAGAACTGAACCGCCTCCCTCAGGGTTTTCACAGGATAGACATCTATTTGTTGGGTTATTGCTGCCTCTTTAGCATTTTCTAAAGGAAGGAGCATTCTCTTAAATCCGTTCTCTTTACAGGATAGAGCCATTGAAAGTGCTCCCCTTATTCCCCTCAGACTGCCATCTAATGAGAGCTCACCTGCTATGATTATATTTTCAAGGCTCTCTTTTTTTACGGTATCGCTTGCTGCAAGTATTCCAAGTGCGATAGGGAGATCAAAGCCTGAGCCTGCCTTTTTTATATCTGCAGGGGCAAGGTTTACGGTTATTCTCTTTAAGGGAAGCTTAAACCCTGAGTTCTTTATTGCAGACTCTACCCTATCCTTTGACTCTTTGACCGCTGCATCAGGTAACCCCACTGTTGAAAAGGTTGGAACACCCCTTGCAAGGTCAACCTCAACAAGAACAATGTATGCATCTATACCTAAAACTGCTTCAGAGTTAACACTTGCAACCATAATAACGGATTATATTTTTAACAACCAACGGATAAACCCTGTCCCTACAATGTAGGGACAACCCTTGTGGTTGTCCGCAGGGTTTTTTTTGCACAGTCTCATAAGCTTGCTGATACCCCTCTCATCTCACCATTACTTCTTCAATGTAATCAGAGAGGGTATCTTTTATATTGTGCAGTTCACTTTCCGCATAAGTAGGTCTATCCTTGAACACATCTAAAAGCATCTTCAGTTTTCTTGGTCTCTGCAATGTAAACCTCTTTGCCCCCCTAAGCCAGTCTCCAAGTATCTTCCCATCCTCTTTGGATAGAAAATCTGGAAATACTGTAGCCCTAAGCTCATACTCTATCCCGCTCTGCATAATCAGCCTGATGGACCTCTCTATATTCTCAAAATTTACCTGAACACCGGTTGCTATATTGTATTTCTCGGGGATTGCCTTCACATCCATTGCAATATAGTCTATGAGACCTTCATCTATTAACTCCTCAATCATTTGGGGATTTGTGCCATTTGTGTCAAGTTTCACAGAGAAACCCATCTTTTTTATCCTTCTAATAAAATTGGGCAATATCTTATAGAGCGTTGGTTCTCCTCCTGTTATACAGAGACCATCAAGAAATCCTGTTCTTTTCTTAAGGAAAGAACAGACTTCATCTTCACTTATACCTAACAGTTTCTCCCAGCCAACGACCAGCTCCGGATTATGACAGTAAGGACATCTAAAATTGCATCCTCCGGTGAAGACAACTGCACATATCCTACGCGGAAAGTCTATTATGGATACCTTACGGAGACCCTTTATCATGATCAGGTGTCAGGTAGTTAGGTGGTTAGTTTGTTAGGCTGACTGCTCACTGCCTGCTCGCTGCTTAGTGTCCGGTGAATAATTCGTTTTT
>CAYRBN010000039.1:0-13907 GCA_964422625.1 uncultured bacterium
GCTATCGCTCATTGCAAAATGCAAAGTGTAAATTGAAAAATGCAAAATGAACTATCGGAGCGTTTGTTAGATTTTGCAGCAGAGATCGTTAACAAATCAATAGTTGCAGCAAAAAGGAATAATTTTGCAATTTGCATTTTGATATTTTCATTTTTCATTGAGGTCGGTGTCTATGAGACCTTTCCCACGCTAACTAATATTAGCACACAGATTCCTGAGCCCCTGCTTTCGCAGGGGCAGGCTCTGTCAGGAACAGGCTTTCACAGATAAAACTGATTTACACAAATATAATTCATTATAAAGATTTTTTTTGAAATCTGTGCCTATCTATTCAATCTGTGTAAATCTGTGTGCTTTTCCTCTTTTTTTCTTGACAATTTTGTAAATCTGTGTTATAATATAGCATATGTATTATTGAGTAATTTTTAACAGGGAGGTGGTTGTGATAGAGTTTTTCCAGAAAGGCGGACCGTTTATGTGGCCTCTCTTATTCTGCGCACTTGCAGGAGTTGCCTTTATAATTGAGAGGTTCATTTCGTTTGCAAAGGCATCTATAGATGCCAAAAGATTTGCAAAAGGGCTAAAGGATACTATGAAAAAAAGTGGTGTAGAAGGGGGGATAAAATACTGTGCTAATCATAAAGCACCACTCGCGAGGATTATAGAGACAGGACTCATCACATATAAAAAGGTAGGACCGAACAAAGATGATATTGAGGAATCTATCTCAACTGCTGCCAGTGATGAGCTCGCTTTCCTTGAGAAAGGATTACCTGTGCTCTCTGCTGTCTCAACAGTCGCTCCCATCATAGGGTTTCTTGGAACAGTATCTGGTATGATATCGGCATTTGATGCAATTGCCATAGCAGGCGAAATTGAACCCACACTGGTTGCATCAGGGATATCGGAGGCACTTATTACCACAGCAACAGGACTTACAATCGCATTCCCTATTGTAATATTCTATGTCTATTTCACCACCCGTTCAAACAGCTATACCCGTATGATAGAGAGCACCTCCTCAAACATCATAGAATTCCTATTAGAGGAAAAACCATGATAAGAAGGATAAAGGATAAAGGATAAAGGATGTTTGGAATTATGAAGGATGAAATTCATAATTCATAATTCATAATTCCAAAAGGGGGGGGGGTTATGAGATTTAAGATCAAAAGAAAGATACCAAAAGCAGCAATTCCAACTGCTTCTATGGCTGATATAGCGTTTCTCCTCATTGTCTTCTTTATGCTCACGACTGTATTCGCTCTGGAGAAAGGTTTACAGATAGTTCTACCAGGGAAAGGTGAGGTTGTCAAGCTGAAAGAGGAGAATATTGCAATGGTCTATGTGAACGCAAAAGGGCAGGTAAGGATAGATGGAAGGGATGTAAGCATTGAAGATATAAGCAGTAAGGCAAAGGCTATGCTTGCAGAGAATGACAAATTAGTTTTTTCCATAAGGGCGGACCGTAGGTGTAGATATGAGATTATTATAGAGGTCTTTGACCAGTTGAAAATGGCAGATGCAAGACGAGTAGCTTTTGCCCCGCCAAAGAGAAGAGAGAAGTTATAGGGCGTAGGGCGTAAGGCGTAAGGAGTAAGCAGTAATAAAGACCTAATAACTCAATAACCTAATAACTAATAACCAATAACTAATAACCTAACTACCCGGGGGTCTTATGCGAATTCAGAGAGAAGAGAGGGATGCACCTGAGATCCCAACCTGTTCTATGGCTGACATAGCCTTCCTTCTGATTGTATTTTTTATGCTCACGACTGTGTTTAAGATCGCAGGGGGATTTCAGGTAAATCTACCCTCCGCAGTAGAGACGAGAAAGCTGCCAAAGAGAAATATCACTTATCTCTGGGTTTCCAGAGAAGGCATCATAGCCATAGATGATAACCTCATTCCAAAGGAGTTTATTGGGCCAATTATGGCCAGAAAAGTAGAGGCCAACCCTGATTTAATCGTCTCTATAGTGATGGACAAAGATGGGCTATACGGAGACCTTTCTGATGTCTTTGAGGGTCTACGAGAAGGGTCAGCCTACAAGGTCTCCCTTGCTACCCTGAGAGAGGACGGGTAATGGAGAGGATTGTCCCTGTCGCCATAGAAGACGAGATGAAGCGCTCATACATAGATTATGCTATGAGCGTTATTGTATCAAGGGCTATTCCTGATGTGAGGGATGGTCTGAAACCCGTCCACAGAAGAATCCTCTATGCAATGCATGAACTTGGACTCACCCCTGATAAACCCTTCAAAAAGTCTGCAACCGTTGTTGGGGAGTGTTTGGGAAAATTCCATCCTCACGGTGATATTGCTGTCTATGACGCTATCACAAGAATGGTGCAGAATTTCTCCCTCCGTTATCCACTTATAGAGGGGCAGGGAAACTTCGGTTCAATAGATGGAGATTCAGCCGCCGCATACAGATATACAGAGGTCCGACTTTCAAAACTTGCACTTCATCTCCTCAATAACATAGAGAAAGAGACTGTCAGCTTTGTTCCTAACTTTGATGGGAGGCTGAAAGAGCCCATCGTACTTCCTGCCTCTTTTCCAAACCTTATAGTGAATGGGACATCAGGTATTGCTGTTGGTATGGCAACCAATATCCCTCCACATAATATGGGCGAGGTTATAGATGCACTGATTGCAATTATAGAAAATCCTGATACAGACCCTCTCTCTTATATCAAGGGTCCTGATTTTCCCACAGGTGGTAGCATTGTTGGGACTAAGGGTATATTAGACTATGCCCTTACCGGAAGAGGAAAGATTATGGTAAAGGCAAAGACAATGATTGAAGAGTCCCAAAAAGGTAACAGAATATGTATAACTGAGATACCATATCAGGTAAATAAATCAGGGCTTATAAAGAGGATAGCAGAAGTTATACGGGAGAGGAAGATGGACCAGGTTACAGCACTTCGGGATGAATCTGATAGAGAGGGAATGAGAATAGTTATTCAACTTAAGAAAAACGCTCACGAGGAACTTATATTGAACAATCTCTATAAGCATACACCTATGAGAACCACTTATGGTGTAAATTTACTTACACTCAAGGGAGGGGTTCCGGTCACAAGTACATTAAAGGAGATTCTCGTCTCATTTCTTGAACACAGATATGAGGTGATAGAGAAAAAGACAATCTTTGAACTTAAAAAGACAGAAAAGAGGGCACATATATTAGAGGGGTTGAAGATTGCCATAGCTCACATCAACGAGGTTGTGGATATTATAAAGACCTCAAAGACGGTAAAGAATGCAAAGGCCAGTCTGATGGAGAAATTTGCCCTGACAGATACCCAGGCACAGGCAATACTTGATATGAGACTCTCAAGGTTGGTAAGTCTTGAGAGAGATAAACTTGAATCTGAGTATCAGGAGCTTATAAAAGAGATAGAAAGGCTTCGCCTCATACTCTCATCAAAAGAGAGGGTTTATGAAGAAATAGCAAAGGGACTGTTAGATATCAAGAAGAGGTTTGCAGATAAAAGACGAACAGAGATTATAGAGGCCGAAGAGGAGGAGTTCACAATTGAGGACCTGATCCCGGATCTGGATGTTGTTGTTATGCTCACCAAGAGAGGCTATGTGAAGCGATGTTCGCTGGATACATATAGGACACAGGCGAGAGGAGGAACTGGCACATCCGGGATGAAACTTGTATCAGAAGATATAGTCTCACAGATTGTTGTTACCACAAATCATTCAAGGCTCATTCTCTTTACAGAACAGGGAAAGGCGTTCAACATAAAAGCTCATCAGATACCAGAGGGCACCAGAGTGGCAAGAGGCAGGTCAATCAATACCCTTCTTGGTATCCCTGAGGACGACAGTGTGGTAAATATTATATCACCACTGAGCCCTGCCAACTCTGTCCTTATTGTAACAAGATTGGGTATTATCAAGAGAATAGATATAGGTGGACTGAGTAAGATAAGGCGAAATGGTATAAGGGTAGTAGGACTGAAAGAGGAAGATACTGTTATTGGAGTTGAGCCGGTGTCCAAAGATAGTGAAGTGGTCCTTGTTACCAAAAAAGGAAAGGCTGCAAGGTTGGCTGATACCTCTGTAAGGATGATGGGAAGGGCTGCCAGGGGTGTTATTGGGATAAGATTGAGACAGGACGATTATGTGGAGGCGCTTGTCTCCCCTGGGGAAGAGAAGTATCTCTTTATTATTACAGAAGATGGGTATGGAAAGAGGGTCAGGGTCCAGGAGATAAGGAAAACAAACAGGGGTTCTAAGGGTGTCATACTAATCAAAGGTGTTATGGGAGGTGTTATTCCTGTTAATGCCTCATCAGAGGTAATCTGCGTCACTCGGAATGGACAGGTCATCAAGATAAGACTGAAAAAGGTAAGGATTATGGGCAGAGCTGCAAAGGGAGTAAGGATTATCTCACTAATGAATGATGATAGGGTTGTGGCAGTAGATAGGGTAGGGTAGGGAGAGAGAGGGAGTGAGGGCGTAGGGCGTAGGGCGTAGGGCGTAAAGCGGAGGGCGTAAGCAGTGATCAGTTATCGGTAAAGACCAACTAACTACCTGATACCTGACAGTACATCAACTACTGAAGGTTAGATAACATATCTATGATACGGGAAGTAAAGAGAGTTCTTGTAGTGATGGCTCATCCGGATGATGCGGAGATAAGGTGCGGTGGCACAATAGCAAAATGGGTTCAAGAGGGAAAAGAGATAAAATACCTTATCTGCACATCTGGAGACAAAGGTAGTAAGGATCCAAAAATCTCTTCTTATAAACTTGGCGAGACCCGCGAGAGAGAACAATGTAAATCAGCAGAGATCTTGGCGATAAAGAATCTCACTTTTTTAAGGTATGGAGATGGCAACCTTCCCCATAGCCCAAGCCTACGCTATGAAATTGCTACTATCATCAGAGGATTCAGCCCCAATATAGTAGTAACCCATGACCCCTGGAAACTGTATGATATACATCCTGACCACAGAGAATGTGGTTTTGCTGTATGTGATGCTGTAGTATCTGCGAGAGACCGCCTCTTTCTACCTGCAATAGGTGAGATTGGATTTCCTCCACATAGTCCTGGGGAGATATATCTCTCTTTTCCCGAAAAACCAAATCTGATAATAGATATAACAGATTTTATAGAGACAAAGCTCTCTGCATTGGCTCAACATAAGACCCAGACAGATAGAGTGCCTGATTGGAGAAAGAAGATAATAGAGAACGATGCAAATGTGGCAGAGAAAGAGACCTTCAAATATGGTGAGGCCTTCAGGAGGATTGTTATCACGGCTCAGGAGTTATGAGAATAGGGGAATTAAATCTATATTTCTTCAAAATGTCCAATCCCATCCCTCACATTGCTATCAAGGAAGATATCGTATTACATTTTCTAAAAAAGAGAAGCCCAGAACTGTCTCTCGTTGTCAGCAATGTAGTTTCGGACCAAAGATTCTCTCGTGGCAGTGTCTGTTCTTGCCTGTTTCATCAGAACAAGATCGTTTCCTATTGCTGGTTATCATTTCAAGAAGAGTGGATAGGCGAGATAGAAACAACAATCAGCCTTAAGATGGGCGAGGTATATCTTTTTGATGCCTTTACTCTGCCTGAATATAGAGGAAAAAATCTTTTCCCCTTTCTCTTAACCAATACAATAACCTATCTAAAGACGCAAGGTCACTGTTATGCCTTAATTTTTGCCCTTAGCACTAATAGAGTAAGCATAAAGGCTATACAGAAGGCGGGTTTTAAGTATTTTCGGAAAGTGAGAGATGGGACCTCATCTCTTTTGCCATATCTACCATATTCCTGATAGATTCTTTCACCTCTTTCCAGTTCCTTGTCTTGAGCCCACAATCAGGGTTGATCCAGATATTTTGTCTCGGGATAAACTTCATTGCCCTCTCTATCACCCCTTTCATAGCCTCATTAGACGGAACTATAGGTGAATGTATATCCCATACACCAAGCCCTATTCCCCTGTCAAAACCACTCTCTCTAAAAGAGTCAATCAGCTCTCCCCTGCTTCTTGATGCCTCAATTGAGATGACATCAAAGTCCATCTTAAGAATCTGATCCAGTATCTCTCCAAAATCTGAATAACACATATGTGTATGCAGCTGGGTTGCGGGTTTTGCTCTCCCTGCCAATCTGAAGGAATTTATTGCCCAATTAAAATAGTCGTCCCAGTCTCTTCTTTTTATGGGTGTCATCTCTCTGAATGCAGGCTCGTCTATCTGTACTATTTTGATATTAGCTTTTTCAAGGTCAGATACCTCATCTTGAAGAGAGAGTGCAATCTGATAGGCAACATCTCTAATAGCCATATCCTCTCTAATAAAACTCCATGCAATTATCGTTACAGGTCCTGTCAATATCGCCTTTACGGGTTTTGATGTCCGACTCTGTGCATAAGTAATCTCATCTACTGTCATAGGAGTTTCCCTCTTTACATCGGCATATATTATCGGAGGTCGATACCCTCTTGTCCCATAAGAGATAATCCATCCATTCTTTGTAGTTGCAATCCCGCCCAGCTTCTTAGCGAAAAACTCAACCATATCAGTTCTCTCAAATTCTCCATGAACAAGCACATCAAGTCCTAACTCCTCCTCAAGTCTTATCAGCTCCCTTATCTTCTCTTTGATAAATGAACTGTATTCCTTTTCTCCTATCTTATCTTTTGTCCAATCCCTCCTCTTCCCTCTGATCTCCTTTGTTTGGGGAAAACTTCCTATTGTGGTTACAGGAAAGAGTGGGAGGCCTAAAACTCTCTTTTGAATAGTCTGCCTTATTTGATAAGGCGTCTCTCTTTTGAAACTATCTTCTGTAAGTGCAGATACTCTCTCTCTTATCCCCATATCCAGCCCAATCTCCTCTTTATAGACACCATAATCTGCTGGATAGGTATCTGTAGCGAGCATCCTGAGCTCATCCAGTCTCTCCTCTGCAAAGGCAAGCCTTGAGAGGAGAGCCTCATCCAGCTCTTCACCCTTCACAGTTATTGGCAGATGATATAATGGGGACGAGTTAGAGAGCATCATCTTCTCTGTAAACTTATAGAGATGCTCAATCAACTCTTTGGTCTCTCTTATATCTGTCTTCCAGACATTCCTGCCGTTGACAATACCAGCAATAAGATACTTATCCTCAGGAAATCCATACTCTTCAATAATTCTGAGATTCTTCTTCCCATCTATAAGATCAAGCCCGAGCCCTTCAATAGGCAGATCATACAGGCTCTTAAGAAAGTCAACGCCCTCATAGTAAGTGAAGAGATATATCTTACCATTAAGCTGTCTGTATCCCTCTTTTATAATCTCAATCTCTTTTTTAGAAAGGTCAAATACAAATGCAGGTTCGTCAATATGCACCTCTCGCAATCCCTTTATTATCTCTTTATATATACCAATAAGACTAAAAAAATAATCACCAAATTTCTCCTCTGGTATGCCAGTGGAGAGTTTTAAGAAGGTGAAGGGACCTATAAGATAGGGTATGCCTTGCTGCTTTTCCAGTTCTTCTTTTGGCTTGTTCCAGTTGAGTCTGAATCGCTCTGGAGAGAAACCTCTAAAATCTGGAACAAGGTAGTGATAGTTTGTATTGAACCATTTTCTAAGTTTGAGCGCTCCCTCTCCCCTGCACAGGGCAAAATAATCGTTCACTCCCTTTTTAGGGTATAATCCTACCATAATAGCGGTATCAAGCATAAGACAGTAAAGAGTCATCTCTCCAACTGGAAAGATGTCCACCGAACTCTTGTATCTAGCGAGTCTCGTCTCTTCGAGAGAGTCAATGCTGTGTAACATCTCTTCTTCTGTCAGTCCTCCTCTCCAGTAGTTTTCAATAACCCTTTTGTGTTCTCTATTCTTCCCCAGTCTTGGGAAGCCATAACCGTAACTCTTCATTCTACCTCCAGGTCGCTTCGCTCCATTGCAAAATGAAAAATCAAAGACCAAAGACCACAGACCAACGACCTAACACCTGCCCCCTGATGGTAACATACTTTCTGTAAAAAGTCAAGTTTTTTTTGAGGGGAAAGGTCTCCTGACCTTGAATAGCAGCAGGGTAGGGACAACCCTTGTGTTTGTCCATCGAACGGACAGGGACAAGCCCTGTCCCTACATATCGAGGGCAATAAGCCCTCTCCCACATCAGGAGGTAACTCCCGACGGTACTGTGGCGAGTGAAAGTTAAGAAAGAATGGATATTCCCAGTGCAAATGCCTTCTGAACTAACTCTTTCTGTTTTCTATCCGCCTCTCCACGGCCAGATCTTGTGACATTCAAGGTTTCTATCAATTTAATATTGAGATTCTTGCACCAGATCTTCATTATTGCCAAAGCGTGTTCGGGATTTTTTGAAAAATCAGCTACCCAGATAAAAATACCTTTCTTCGATTTTTTGAGTTTAGATTTAAATACCGTCTTGCCCTCTTGAGAAACAACCATCTCTGATAGGCAATTTGAGCGATCTATGACCAATTTAAGCTGGGCACTGATAGTATGATAATACGCAGGAGTTCCAATAACAACTACATCAACAGTTTCAAGAGCCTTGTATATCACATCCATTCCATCTTTGTAGAAACAGAAATCAGGGGATGGAGATTTATCACATGCTTGACAAGGCTTCATCTCAAGATCATTGAGGTAGATCTTTTGCGTTTCTGCACCGATGGAACCAGCACCTTCCAACACTTTCGTTACAAGTGTGTCGGTGTTCATCCCTTTTCTGGGACTAGCTACAATTCCAAGCACTTTCAACCCCATAGTCTTATTATAACACTAAATAGGAAGAAAGTCAAGGATTTTTTTTGATAGGATTAACAGAATTTTTATCTAAATCTGTCGGGAGGTAAGCGGACAGGAACAAGCCCTGTCCCTACATATCGAGGGCAGAAGCCCTCTCCTACATCAGACTGTATAAAATTAAGGCGGGGCAGTAAATCATCTTGAACCTAACAACATTACATTAATCATCTTCAATGATTGAAAAGACTACTCTTCTGTTTTCAATACCACTTATCCCAGGGCCCGTCCTTTCTGTAAGAAGTCCCCTCGCTCCCTTGCCAACTGCTATTATCATATCTGCAGGTATACCCTGCTCAATCAGTACTCTTTTGACTGCCTCTGCTCGCCTCGTAGAAAGCGCAAGATTTGCCGTTGCACTACCAGCTTCATCAGTATATCCCTCAAGCATTACAATCTCACGAAGATAATAGGTCCTTATAATCCTTGCTGCCTCCACAATCTTGGGATACTCTCCGTCAGGCACTACATCGCTTCCAAAGGCAAAGTGGATATTTAAAGAATGAAGGAAGTCACTCGCTGTTATGCGTCTATCAAGTACTGTCTCCAAAATCCCTTCCATCTCTTCAATCTCCATCTTTATATCCGTGATATGCTTCTTCATCTGTTCATGGTCTCCAAGAAGTTTCTCAATCTGCTCGTCATCCCGTATCACATTTATTAGACCAGGTTCTGTTGTCTCCAAAATCCTTTCCAGCCCCTCAATCTCCATCTTCATATCCGCAATGTCCTTCTTCATCTGTTCATGGCCTCTAAGAGCTTTCTTAACCTGCTCGTCATCCCGTATCAGATTTATTGGAGCAAGTTCTATTGGTCTGTCAAAGGCAAGAGAGAGAGAGACGGTGGTCTGTTGAGGCCATCACATTCCCCCAATCTCTGTATGCATAGTCTATCCCAAATGCCCCGATCCTCACCCCTACACCATAAGAGATATTCCCCGACTCAAAGGCACCACTCCAATCGTATCCAGCTGTCCATCCTCCACGAAGGGCAAGATGGTCATATATCCATAACTCTCCACCAAGATTATATCTCATACTACCCTCAAGTGGATAGTTTATATCAACAACAGTATTCAATGCAAATATAGAGAGATTAGGAAATTGAAGTGAGAAACCACCTTTTACATTCAGTGGTTGGGCAAACGACTCCTGCCTGAATTTTATCTGAGTGCCTAAATTCTGCACACAGACACCAACAGAGAGAAGAACATTACCATCCATAAAGGATAACGATGGAACAAGAAGACCAATATCAGCTGCAATCCCTGAAGCTCTATGCCCCGCATAATCAAAATGAATAAACTTGCCGTTTATACCAATTGCAAGATATCTGTGAAACCTGCCACTGTATCCAATAACCGTCCCAAGAGAATACGCCGTTGCCATTCCCTCATAACCCCGATCTGTAATGATATTTATCTCTCCCTCGTTGAAATATAAAACCCCAAGTCCAATTGTCCCTTTCCCGGTGGGTAGAGCCAACGAGAGATATGTCTGGTATGTATCCATCAGATACTGGTTATGACTGGAAGAGAAAACCATCCTATCTGTAAACGCCAGTCCCGCAGGGTTATATAACAACCCATTCACATCTCCTGTAATGGTAGAAAATGCATTCCCCATCCCCATCGGTCGAGCACTCACCGGTACTACAAATGGCGTAACCAAGCGAGTTCCAGCATCATCCCCTACTGTCCATGAATAAGCACTATGCGGAATGATGAGAACGAATCCTATCAAAAGTAGCCTTTTCATAATTCCTCCTTAAAAAAAACAACGCATTAAACAGATTATTTTCAATTCGACGGACTCCTTTTTAAATTATGAATTATGAATTTTCATCCTTCATAATTCCAAACCCTATCTTATGACAAGGATCTTATCCCTCAAGACCTTTTCTTTACCATCTATCCGTGTCTGTATCAGTATGATATACATACCAGGGGCAACCTTCTTGCCAGCAGGATTATCTAAACGCCACTCATAGACTCTGGTCGTTACACCACTCTTCCCTACTGGGGCGGCAAATGCCTCCTTAAATCTCACAATCTCTCCAGCAAGGTTCAAAATGGTCAGTTTGGGCTCAAAATCATCATCTGCCTTGACACTGATATTGACCTTGTCACCAATCACCGGGTTCCGATCAACAGCAATCTCTGTCTCCGATATTACGGTAAGAACAACAACTGCCATGTCTAAAGGTCCCCCTTCCTTGCCCACCATGAACTCACCTATATACTCACCTGCCATTGTAAACCTTGGAATCTCCACACTCATCACAACATCTGTGGTATCATCTATAGCAAGCACATCTATCACAGTAGGGGTGAAAGTAACCTTATCTGAGAGCAGCAGAGTGCCACCACCCTCAAGATATTCAATCATCTCAAGCATAAGGAGTGTAAGGTCTACATTTCCCTGATTAGATACACTAAATGTATCCCGAGCAGTTCTCCCCTCCCTACCTGTAATATAAAGTGTATCAACAGAGAGAGAAACTAGCGCAGCAGACTTCACAGTGATGGAGAGGTTAAAGGAGTCCCTCACTCCACTAGGATGCTTAAGCACAACCCATCCAATATATGTACCCTGTGTCTGCCCATCCGGTATCGTGACAAAGAGATCACCAACTGTGCGTCCTCCATACTCAACACTGTATTCAGCCTGATCAAACTCAATAGTGAACTGATCAAGCCCAGTCACAGTGTAGGTGATACCTGTTATACCAACATTGCCAATATTACGGAGCACAAATTGACCGCGCCCTGTTCTTGTTCCAACATCACCTATGAGGGATATCGTATTCCCAACGAGATGACCCTGGTCATCTGGAATATAGAAAAATGGGGCATCTGCAATTGTCAGAATAATCCTCACCGTATCAGAGACAGAGCCTTCATCATTCTGTGCAGTTACAAGTCCTGTATATGTGGTCGCATAAGTTCCAGTTGGTATATGTATAACTGCATAAGTGGATACAGATATTCCTGATGCAATTGAGTTTATATTCTTAGGTTCAAAGGAGATATTGTTCTCTGGGATAGACTTGGTGGCATCAATACTGATCAGGTTATCTGCAGTAAAGTTAATACCGTAGAGTGTCACATTACCAGGACCATCTACTATATCCGGATTGTTGGCAGAGTCGGTATTGACCACTGTGAAGTCCGGTGTCTGTGCTGTGCTACCGTGCTCAACCTCATCTACTATCGTAACCTAACCCTCTGCAATATCAATGTCCTCTATTGTCATCACCTGCACCTGCAATTTGAACCTGTCGGTTGTTACACCCTCGCCAGTAAAGCTGACCCAACCCTCATAAGTACCAGCCCTAATATCCTGTGGTATCTCTACAGAGATAGTAACATCCTCTCCACTACCAGATGCAATAAATACTGGAAGGGCAACTGTCACATACTCCGCGGGAATAATCTCGCCTATCTTGCCCCCCTTCCTCACAACAAATGGGTCATCATAGTCAACAACACCATGACTCATGGTCGCCTTTCCACTCTTGCCCACGAACAGGAGGGTATCTGATATATAAGAGAAGGTAGCAAGGTCAGCATTGCCGAATGAATCCGGGTCAACATTCTGGGCATCACTATTGGGATTCAGCAACAGGAAGTTACCAGCAACCACAGAATCCATGTCTCCGACAAGAGACATCGTATCGCCCACAAGGTCCTGACCATTATCATCTATATCAAGGTCATACGAAGGATTGACCGTTATACTTATGGCTATCGTTTCAAGGGGAAAACCATCATCGTCCTTAACTGTAACCGTCCCTGTATAGGTTGTGTTATATGTACCCAAAGGCACATTAACAAAAACCTCTACATCCTGTGAAAGACCTGTTCCCAGTATGCCTATAGAGGTTGGATTAAATGTGATGTAGGAAGATGCTATAAATCTTCCAGTGCCGTCAGCAAGGTCAGTCACCTCAAAAACGATATTATCAATGTTCATAGCACCATTATTTGCTACAGTAAATGTGTCTATAGCAGTCATCCCATGGTCAACCGTCTTATCAAGAATCCCTGTCAGAACCAATGTTGAAATTGAACTTTTTGTTGCTGTCAGGATGGCACTGCTCCCAGAGAAGGCGGCTATAAAACCATCAATAGTTTGATTAAACCCAGGACTATACCCTTGAACCCATGTTCCCCTCCACTGGGTTTTGAGGATAGTATCTTGTTGCCCATCATGTGAATGTGCTATTAAGGAGACCCATCCATTTGCATCAGGTCCAGAGGCCGTAAAAGAAACAATAAATCGTCCAGTCCCAGTTCCAGAGGGCTTAAATGCCCGTAGTATTACTCCAGGTCCAACCCTATTCCAGATTATAGCACCTTTTAAACCACTACTTAAATGCGCAATGAGACTATCTCCTTCAACTGAAAACCCAATGATAGCTCCATCTAGCGAAAGTGACCTAATTTCCACCCCCTTTATACCAGTCTTGAAGATATCACCCCCAAAACTACTTGTAGCAACTAATAAAGAGAAAGCAAAAAGTGAAAGGAGCTTGGGGAACGAACAAGTTTCTAAAACGGCAAACAATGTTCTAAATTTATTTATACTTCGCATGACTTCCTCCTCGGCAGAAAATCTGCCTCTGTTTTTTGTAAATAAAAAAAGTACTCTAGTTCTAAACACTTTGGACAACCTTCAAGTATTTATAGGTTTACCTATTTTATTTTACCATGACAATTAGGCTTTGTCAAGGAAAAAAAGGGGGGAAATGACAATTCTTTTCGTCTCCCTCTACTGGGATATTATGGATTAAGCATAGGAACAATAAGGAATTGGGACAATTTAGAGAGAGAATGGTAGATGATTTCTGAATAAAGAGAGTGGGTAAGAGAGGGTAGTATCTTTATTTTTAAATACTGGTTGTGGATTGCTTTTATTATAGTTTTAGAGAGGGTTCTTTTTGTGAAATCAGGCTATCTTTCCTTTAAGTCCCTGAAGATAGAGAACAGTAGCATTGGGTTTTCTTTCTGAGACACCTTATCCGAGTTACCTATTCACTAATAATTTTGGTTCTTGACCATTAAGTGTGGTGACGGTTTAGACCTTTTTAATCTCATAG
>CAYRBN010000040.1:0-13542 GCA_964422625.1 uncultured bacterium
GCCCTTTCCCTTTGTACCACTTATATGGATGACAGGAAAGGCTTTTTCAGGTGAATCAAGACCTCTTAAGAATCTTTTGAACTGGGATGGACTCCGTTCCTTTCTGTTGTATGATGGCGATGTGAGCTTTTCATAGTCAACGAATGAATATATATATGATATGGCATCCTCGTATCTCATAGACAAACCTTCATTTTCTCCCTCTCTCCTTCTCCCTTTCTCCTCTATTATACCACAGAATTGACGAGATGTCAAGCGATTTACTGTCACTTTTTTATGGGATTAGTCTCTGCAAAAATTTCTTGACTTTTTCGTAAAGATTCACAGTACTGTCAGGAGGTAACTCCTGACAGCACCGGAGTAGGCTTCTTCGCGCCTTTGCATGAGATTTTTTCTATGTTACGGAACATTTGAAAAGGGACTTTTTGGGGAACGCTAAAATGGGACATTAAGGTAAATGCTATTTAGGTACCGGTGAAAAATTGCCAAAACCACAAGCAATAGCTATATTCCTTTTGGGGCCGATATAAAGATCCGCTACTACATTAGATTTGGATATCCATCCCATGTAGTAGCGTAGATTTACAGGCTGTGCAAAAAGTCGCTTTATGACGGCAAAACTGGTCTGCGGACAGGGATAAACCCTGTCCCCACATATCGAGGGCAGAAGCCCTCTCCCACATCAGGAGATGCCTCCCACAATACGAATAGTAACAAGTAACGAGTTTCTTGTTTGACTTGTCACTCGTAACTTGTAACTAACTAACAAACTAACCAACTAACTACCTACCACCCGACAAACCGGGATAAAAAAACTTGCATTTTTTGAAAACCTGTGTTATAATAAAAGAGAATGTTGTCAAACTGCTATAAGAGACTACTTATTCTTCTCTCTGTTCCAGGTATCTCCTTTGCTATTGAGATAGGGGGAGGTCTATGCCTTCCTTTGGGTGATGTGGGAGATAGACTACCTATGGGGGGATATCTGGAAATGTCTTTATATAGGCAAGGGGAGATAAAACCACTTGTGGGTATAGAGCTTGCCTCTCTCGGCGTTCCGCCATCAAACATCAATATATATAGACTCGTTACAGGAGTGAGATACAGGATATTTGAACTGAGACTGGGATATTATCTACTTCATCTCCGATTCGGTAGAGGAGAGGAGAGAGAGACTGGACCCTTTTTGAGTGGAAGGGTTCTCATACCTTTTGGTAATGGAGGAGGTTATGCGAATATCTCTCTTACATCGGTGCCTTTTGGGATTGGCACTGGGATTGTTTTTAATCTCCCCTGGATGCAGGGAGAGTGAACTTTTAGAGCAGATTGCATCTGATTACTTCCCTGTTCATCTGGAATTTCTGTGGTATTATGCTGTCTGTGGGGACACCATTGAGGCAGTAGGCGTGGAAGAATCTAAAATTGCAGGAAGGAATGCCTATATTCTTAGAAAAGGCTTGGAGAGTCAATTCTTCTACACAAGCAACGGAATATCCCAACTATTTTGGCATAGAATAACAGTTGGAGACAGAGCAGAGACCCTTTTTATATGGGTCCCCCACCTGCCTGAATTCCTTGTCGTGGGAGACGAATGGGATGCAGATTATGTTCTGAATGATACAGTGTTTGGTGATGAGATAATATTCAATGTCCAGACTGAAGGTGAAGTTCTCAGTCGGTCAGGGGATATCTGTGAGGTTAAACGGACAACCTGGATATCTTTCTCTAGAATATGTGGAAGTAGAGACACTATAATAGAAAGAGACACAATAGACGCTCATCTATGGTATAAAAAGGATGTCGGAATGGAGAGAGCAATTATAAACGGCAAAGAGTATAGACTGATAGATTATAGTTTGTTAGGGGGTTAGTTTGTTAGTCGGTTAGTTGGTTAGGATTTACGATTCACGATTTACGGTTCACGATTATGCCTTTAGAATTGAGCATACCAGATATTCATCTTCTCTTTAAAAGAGGGGAGATAAACCCAACGATGCTTCTGGATGAGGCATACAAAAGAATAGAGAACAATTCATTGAATAGCTTTATAACACTGTTTAAGGAGGACTCCTATAAAAAGGCTTTGAAGATGGAAAAGAGAATAAAAGAGGGTAGGATGGACATTCTCACAGGGATTCCTGTTGCCGTCAAGGACAATATCTGTATAAAGGAAGAAAGGACAACCTGTGGCTCAAGAATGCTTGAGCGGTTTATCTCTCCATATTCTGCCACGGCTGTGGAGAGACTTCAGAGAAGAGGGGCAATAATCATCGGCAAGACTAATATGGACGAATTTGCAATGGGTTCATCAACAGAGACATCCTTGTTTGGTTTCACTAAAAACCCCTATAACTCCCGCTATGTTGCGGGGGGTTCAAGTGGCGGGTCTGCTTCCGCAGTTGCCGCTTTTGAGTCTGTATCTGCGCTTGGTTCTGATACAGGGGGGTCTATAAGACAACCCGCCTCTTTTTGTGGGGTGTATGGACTAAAGCCCACTTATGGAAGGGTATCAAGGTATGGACTTGTTGCATTTGCATCTTCCCTTGATTGTATCGGTCCCATTACCCATAATGCAATTGATTCTGCCATAATGCTGGAGGCAATAGCAGGGTTTGACAGAAGAGATTCTACATCACTACAGGTCTCTGTTCCCCTGTATAACTCCCTCTTAAATAAGAAACGAGAGATACGGATAGGGGTTGTGAGAGGAAAATTGATGGAGAACCTGAAACCAGAAGTGATAGATGTGATGGAGAGATTTATAGATAGACTTTTCTCTATTGGGATAAAGACTGAAGATGTTAATATTGAGGGATTTGATATCTGCATTCCTATCTATTATATAATCGCTATGGCAGAGGCATCATCCAATCTTGCAAGATATGATGGAGTAAGATATGGGTATAACAAGTCCGAAGTCCGAAGTCCGAAGTCCGAGGTTCACGGTTCACGGTTCACGGTTCAAGGTTCAGGAGCCAGATTGAAGGAACTATATGAGGAGACCAGGGCAGATGGGTTTGGTAGAGAGGTGAAGCGAAGGATAATGCTTGGAACATTTTGTCTCCGTGCAGGTTATAAGGATAAATATTACGAGAGGGCAGTAATGGCAAGGCAGAAGATAAGAGAGAGATTTGAAAATGCACTTAAGGGCATAGATGCAATCCTCCTTCCCACCTCACCTACACTACCATTCAAGGCAGGAGAAAGGATTGGAGATCCTGTCAGTATGTATCTATCTGACCTCTGTACAGCCTCGGTCTCTCTTGCAGGATTGCCTGCTATATCTATCCCTGCTGGAACAAGAGAAGGGCTTCCAGTTGGTATGCAGCTTGTAGGAAGAAGACTGGAGGAGGAGACTATCTTAGGAATTGCACATAGACTTGAGAGGGAGACAGGGAGAAGGGGAGAGGGGGAGGGCGTAATGACCTAATAACTAATAACTGATAACTGATAACTGATAACCGTCTTTTAGGATGATCATACAAACAGACAAGATAGTCCGTAGGATAGAGGATGAGATTGTTAGAATAAAAGAGAAGAGAACCCCCATACTGTGCTGTATTGGCTTTCAAGATGATGGTTCTACCCTATCATATTTCAGGTCAATAGAGAGGGTTGCAGAGAAACTCGGCATAATAGTAAAGAAGGAGAGATTCTCGGGTTTGTCCTCACAGACAGTTGTCTCTTCTATAGTCTCCTTGAGCAGAGATAGAGATATAGATGGGATACTCCTGTCAAGACCCATCCCTTCACCTTATGATGCCGAAGAGATAAGAGATGCCCTGAATCCAGAGAAGGATATAGATTGTATAACAGAGAAGAACTTTGGCAGGCTCATTACAGATAACATTTTATATATCCCCCCAACCCCCGGGGCCGTGATGGAGATAATCAAGGGTTTCGGTATAGAGACAAGGGGTAAGAGGGTTGTTATAGTGGGCAGAAGTGATGTTGTAGGCAAACCACTTGCTCTACTCCTATTACAGAAAGGGGTAGATGCTACTGTAACTGTATGTCACTCAAGGACAGAAGGACTACTTTCACATACAAGGACAGCAGATATGCTTATTGTGGCGGTTGGTATCCCTAATTTCTTGAAGAGCGATATGGTGAAACCGGGCACAGTTGTGATAGATGTTGGTATCAATCTGAAGAATGGAAAAATTGTTGGGGATGTAGACTTTGAGGAAGTGAAAAAGGTAGCGGGTATGATTACCCCTACACCAGGTGGAGTTGGACCTGTGACAACCCGTATCCTGCTGCTTAATGTCGTAAAAGGGTTCAAGGTTCAAGGTTCAACGGTTCAGGGTTCAACGGTTCAGGAGTTCAATATCCACCAACCGTGAACCGTCCTTAACCGTGAACCATTGACCCGTCCCTAACCGTGAACCGTCCCTAACCGTGAACCATCTTTAACCGTGAACCCTTGCATATAACATGCATATCTACACAGTATCAGAACTGACCAGGGAGATAAAAAATCTTATTGAGACTTCATTCCCGCCAATATGGATTGAGGGTGAGGTTACAGACCTCCGTGCTGCTCGTTCTCAGCACCTCTATTTTTCTATAAAAGACGATAGGGCGATTCTTTCTTGCATTATGTTCAGGCAAGACCAGGACATCACAACATCCATTATCAAGAACGGGATGATGATAAAGCTATATGGAGATATTAATTTGTATGAAAAAGGGGGCAGATATTCTCTAATAGCAAGAAAGATTCTTCCCATTGGAAAGGGAGATCTCTATATAAGATTTGAGGAATTGAAAAAGAGACTTGAAAGAGAGGGGTTGTTTGATAAAGCACGAAAGAGGCCGCTTCCTCAATTTCCAGAGAAGATAGGTATCATTAGCTCTATTCATGGAGCGGCAATAAGAGATATTGTAAAGGTTATAAGAAGGCGAATGAGATGGGTGGAGATTGTGATAAGAGATACAAAGGTTCAGGGGGTAGGTGCAAAGGAGGATATAACAGAGGCAATACGAGAAATGAATGAATGGGGCTTGTGCGACATGATAATTATAACAAGAGGAGGGGGCTCCATAGAGGATCTATGGCCCTTTAATGAGGAGGTTGTAGCAAGGGCTATATACGAATCAAGGCTCCCTGTGCTCTCTGCGATTGGGCATGAGATAGATTACACGGTGACTGATTTTGTCTCTGATGCAAGGGCTGCCACTCCTTCGGTTGCAGGGGAGATTGCAGTAAGGGATAGTGAAGAGCTCTCTTTTAATCTAAATAAGATAGAAAGAGACCTATACAATATAGTGGCAGTAAAAATTGACAATACAAAGGGCAGGTTATCATCTATTGAAAAGAGCTATGGACTCTCAAGACCTTTGAACATTGTATATGAACGGAGACAATGGGTTGATGATACTGGGAGGAGATTTGATATTATCTTTAAAAATCTTGTTTTTGATAGAAAGAACAGATTTCTTACCCTGTCTAAGTCGCTTGTCAGAGAAGGGAGATACTGTTTAGAGACGATGTCCCAGAGGCTCAGGCTTATGGAGAACCGTCTCTCTGACCTCTCTCCAGATTCGGTGCTTAAGAGGGGATACAGTATATGCCTCAAACTCCCCCAGCAGAAGATTGTCAGCGATTCAGCCCATCTCTCTTGTGATGACAGAGTGAGAATAAAGTTTTCAAAGGGCAGCACAGAGGCAAGAGTAGTTAGTTAGTTGGATAGTTAGTTAGTTGGTTAGTTGGTTAGTAGTTAGTTGGTTAGTTGGTTAGTCTTTACCGATAACCGATTACCGATTACCGATTACTGATAACCGTCTTTTTGCCGGGGGTAATATGGAAGAGGGAAAATTTGAGGATGGAATGCAGCGGCTTGAGGAGATAGTGAAGTCTCTTGAGGGGGGGGATGTATCGCTCGACTCTGCTCTCAAACTTTATGAAGAGGGACAGAAACTTCTTACATTCTTAAAAGAACACCTCTCAAGGGCAGAGACAAAGCTAAAAGAACTTACAAAAAAAGAAGAGGGATTCACACTGAGAGAGGTTACGGATTAGTTACCGGTGAAAAATGGCTCTTTTTAGGATGCAGATAGACAGGATAAGGAATTTAAATATAAAGAATTAACTGCGAAAATCATAAGGAGAAAGGGGTAAAAAAGAAGTAAAAATCTTGGTGTCTTTGTGTCTTGGTGGTGAATACCCATAAAAGAAAGGTATATGATAATCGCAGAAAAAAGAATATAAAAAATCTTGATAATCTGCGTCTATCTGCGTCCTAAAAAAAACAAGACAAAGAATTATTCACCGGACACTGATTAGGGATAGGGATAGACAAGGAGGCAGGATGATGGCGGATATAGACTCGCCAGGAGCTTTGAAATCACTTTCTCCAGGAGAACTTACAGAACTTGCGTCCGAGATAAGAGGGCTTATAACGGAGACGGTCTCAAAAACAGGGGGACATCTGGCCCCAAATCTTGGAGTAGTTGAACTGACACTTGCAATCCACAAAGTATTTGATGCACCAAAGGATAAGATAATATGGGATGTTGGTCACCAGTGCTATACACACAAGCTCCTTACAGGAAGAAGGGAGAGATTTCATACCTTGAGAGACTATAGGGGCATATCAGGCTTTCCAACAAGAAAAGAGAGTGAGTATGATCCGTTTGGAACAGGACACTCTTCAACCTCAATATCTGCAGGAGTTGGGCTTGCCTGCGCAAGAGACCTTAAGGGAGACGATTTTGAGGTTGTATGCGTAATTGGTGATGGTGCTATGACTGCTGGTATGGCTTATGAGGGTATGAATCAGGCAGGGTTTCTTAAAAAGAGACTGATAGTGATCCTGAATGACAATCATATGTCAATCTCTGAGAATGTTGGAGGCATCTCAAAATATCTTATGAAAATATCAACCACTCCCTTGTATAATGAACTAAAAAACGATATCTGGGAACTTCTTGGCAAGCTTCCCCCAAGTCTATCAAAACATGCAAGAATCGCAGCCAGGAAATTGCGAGAAGGTATAAAAAATTTCATCATACCCTCCCTTTTCTTTGAGGAGCTTGGTCTCACATATATAGGGCCAATTGACGGGCACAATATCTCCTCACTAATTGAGACATTGAGCTCTGTGAAGAAGATAAAGGAACCTGTGCTTGTTCATGTATTGACTGAAAAAGGAAGGGGATACGAGCCTGCCAGAAATAACCTTCCTCTCTTTCACGGACTTGGGCCATTTGACATAGAGACCGGCGAGCCCAAAAAGCGAACAGAAATCCCAACCTATACAGAGGTATTTGGAAAAAAGATCTGTGAGATTGGCGAAAAAAATGATAAGCTTGTTGCTATAGTGGCTGCTATGTCAGAGGGAACGGGACTCAGCTTATTTGAGAAGAGATTTAAAGATAGGTTCTTTGATGTTGGAATAGCAGAACAGCATGCAGTTACATTTGCAGGGGCTATGGCAACTGAAGGATATGTCCCTGTATGCGCTATCTATTCAACATTCCTACAGAGAGGTTTTGATCAGGTAATCCACTGTATAGCGGTCCAGAATCTTCCAGTGATATTCTCTATTGATAGGGCAGGCATTGTGGGAAAAGATGGGGAAACACATCAGGGAGCATTTGACATCTCTTATCTTAGAATGGTTCCTAATATGGTGATTATGAGTCCCAAAGATGAGAAAGAACTTATATCTATGCTTGAATATGCAATCCTGTATAAAAAGGGACCTGTTGCAATCAGATATCCAAGGACACAGGTGCCGGAGAGTCCGATGTCCGATGTCCGAGGTCCGAGGTCAGAAAAGATTAAGATGGGGAGGGGAGAGGTAATTAGAGATGGAAGTGATGCCTATATAATTGCCATAGGTTCTATGGTTTACCCGTCTATGGAGGCGAGTGATATATTAAGAAAGAAGGGGTTGTCTGTTGGTCTGTTCAATGCAAGATTTGCAAAGCCACTTGATAGGGATGCTATTTTGGAGATTGCAGGGAGGGTAGAAAATATAGTTACCTGTGAAGAGAATGCGATTCAAGGGGGGGTTGGCAGTGGTGTTATAGAAGTTCTAACGGACAGTTTTAGTCTTTCAAGGGTTCTTCGTCTCGGCATCCCTGACAAATTCATAGAACATGGATCAAGAGACCTTCTTCTTAAAAAACTTGGTCTTGACGCAGATGGGATAGCAAAAAGGGTTGAAAAATTTATACGGAGAAAGGAAGAATAGGGAGGTTATATGTCTATCTTTACCAGGACAGAGCGGAGGGCAATATATGTTCTCATTGGCATCATCTCTATTGGTGCTATAATATACTTCTATAAAATCCGAAACCCATTTTTTGCTCCCGAACTTGACAGAGTAATTCTTAATATAGAATATGAGCAAAGGAATATTGACAGTCTAATAAAAGACTCTGCTATTGCACAGAGAGAGACCCGTCCAAAAAAGCAGGCTCTTATTGGTAAGGTTAATATTAATACAGCCAGCAAGGAAAGACTTATCTTACTTCCCGGAATTGGACCCGTTTATGCAGAAAGAATAATTGTATATAGAGAGGAGAAAGGCAGGTTCAAAACCATAGAAGAGATAAAGAATATCAAAGGAATAGGAGAGAAGAGATTCATGAGGTTGAAAGATAAGATAGTGGTTAGATGAGCGTAAGGCGTAGGGCGTAAGGCGTAGGGCGTAAGGAGTGGTGAGTATGGGAAATTCGGGGTGTAAGAACGGGACTTGTCCAACTGCTCTTATAAACAAGGCAAGAGAGGCGATGGGATATGCTTATGCACCATATTCTAACTTCAGGGTAGGTGCTGCAATATCTACAAAAGATGGGAAGATTTGGACTGGCTGTAATATAGAGAATGTCTCATCCGGGCTTACAATATGTGCGGAGAGGGTAGCAATACTCAAGGCTATATCAGAAGGATATCCTAATTTTGAGTGGCTTGTGATTATGGCAGATGAGCTTATCTATCCTTGTGGTGCCTGTAGGCAGGTTCTAAAAGAGTTTGTAGTAGATATCAAGATAACACTTGTAGATGGAAAGGGAAATACACTACATACATCGCTTGGAAAACTCTTCCCATTTCCATTTTCCTTGTAGGGACAGGGTTTATCCCTGTCCAAAGACTCCTGACACCTGATACCACAGGAGACAAAGGTTACAGACACTTCGTGTTGTGGAGCAAGATGCTCCACCTGTTATTGCGTCTTTGTTTACCCCGTTAAATGCCTCTGGTTTTTATTTAACTGGGGCGTGAGAATTTTTTCTTGTCTCTAAACTCAAAATAGATGGTAGGAGCATTGAAATATATCCTTTCATTCCCTATAAAAAATAGGGTAATCAGTATTGGCGACATCGTAAGGGATGCAAAACATATTGCAGTTATATTCCCCGTAGATAGAAAAGATAGACGGAAAGATGAAGATATTGGTTCTCTGATAAAGAAAAAATTCACAGGATGTAATCTATCTGCAATTGTTAGTGAGAAAAGTGCTATTATGGGGTTTGACGAAGTAATATACTTTCCCTTAGACTTTCCTATATTTGGAAGACGATATTTTGAGAGAAAAGGGTTCTTAAGACGATTAAAGATTGACATATCATTCGATCTCAATGATGAGACTGACCTAATCACCTATCTAATTGGAGCACATCTCAGGATTGGTATTATTGACTCTCCTTTCTTCAATGTTATAGTAAAAACAGACAACTTAAAAAGCCTGTTTCTTGATACAGATGAACTGCACAGATATGCTCCAATGCTTGGATGATTTTTCTTTCATTTTGCATTTTTCAATTTGCATTTTGCACTAAGCCATTGCGACTACCCGGGGGTTATATGAGAAAAGGTAAAGAGGGAGTAACGAATATTTTGACTGCAAATGCCAACCTAAAAGGTAACTTAAAAACAGAGGGGAGCATAAGGATAGATGGCATAATTGAGGGTGAGATTGAGGTGAATGATACACTTATCCTCGGAAAAGGAGGAATAATAAAAGGCATATTAAAGACAAAAAATGCCCTCATAGGAGGAAAGGTGCTGGGGGATATAAAGGGTCAAGCAAGGATTGAGTTGAAAAGCGGTTCAGTTGTAACCGGGGATATTGTCTGTAAAAAACTGATAATAGAAGAAGGAGCAATCTTTGACGGGCTCTGCAAGATGTCTGAGGGAAAGGTGTCCCCAAAAATAGAGGAGAAAAAAATATTCCAGGATAAAGGAGTAGTGCGTAAGGCGTAGGGCGTAAGGCGTTGAGCGTAGGGCGTTGAGCATTGAAGATAAAGTTCTCACTACTCACTACTCACTACTCGCTACTTCCTATTACTGCTTACTTTTTACCCGGGGGGGGCTATATGGACTGGGGTTTAAGAAATCGTTTGAGTCATATAATCAAAGAGGATGGTCGCACTGTGATGCTCGCAGTTGACCATGGTTATTTTTTGGGACCTACAAGTGGACTTGAGGATGTTAGAAGAACAATTGAGCCACTTGTCGGCTATGCAGACTCAATTATGCTTACAAGGGGAATACTTCGCACATCTGTCAACCCGAATGTTGCTGTGCCGATTGTCTTAAGGGTCTCTGGAGGAAACAGCATCATAGGAGAGGAACTATCTGACGAGGATATCACTGTATCATTTGAAGAGGCTATTCGCTTAAATGTATCAGCGGTTGCGTTCTCAATCTATATAGGTAGTAAGTATGAGCATCGGAGCATAGTAAATCTTGGAAAGCTGGTAGATGAGGGCGAGAGGTATGGTATTCCTGTTCTTGCGGTTACAGCAGTTGGAAGGGAGATGGTAAGAGATGCAAAATATCTTGCCCTGTGCTGTCGGATTGCTGCTGAGATGGGGGCACATCTTGTCAAAACATACTACTGTGAAGATTTTCAGAAGGTTGTAGAGACCTGTCCCGTTCCTCTCGTTATTGCAGGTGGGAAGAAGATAGAGGAGAGAGATGCGCTTGAGCTTACCTTTAATGCGGTAAGTAAAGGAGCAGCAGGCGTGGATATGGGGAGAAACATCTTCCAGTCAGAAAAAGCTGTTGCAATGATAAAGGCAGTGCGAGCTATCGTTCATGAAAACGCCACTGTGGATGAGGCATATAGAAGGATAAAGGAAAAAGGATAAAGGATGTAGGGATTTGATTTATCAAATCCAATGACCTAATAACCAATAACAAATAACCAATTACTGATGAAACTCTGTATCATAGGCTCAGGCAACTGGGGAACCACCCTCTCTATAATCCTCTCTCCCAACTTTGAAGAAGTATCTCTATATTCAAAGGAAGGGGATTCCATATTCAGGGATAGGGAAAATATAAAGTATCTACCTGAATACAATATCCCCCAAAGGGTGAACATTTCAGATGATCTCAGAACATCTCTTAAAGATGCCGATATTGTCCTACTGGCTGTTCCTTCTCTCTATCTACGGGAGACGCTTTCCAATACTAAGAGATTTTACAAAGAGGGTATAATTGTGATTGCCACAAAGGGTCTTGAGGAGAAGAGTCTTATGAGACCATCACAGGTCCTACAAGATGAGATGAGAGATAGTCCATTTGTCGTCTTATCAGGACCAAATATCGCAAGGGAGATAGCATCTAAAATGCCTGCATCCACTGTCTGTGCATCAAGTGATGAGAACCTTGCAGAAACTGTCCAGAGAGCATTTAACACACCAGAGTTCAGGACATATAGGAGTCAGGATGTGATTGGGGTAGAACTTGGTGGTGCACTGAAGAATATCATAGCAATTGCCTGCGGAGTATCTGATGGACTTGGATTTGGTGCAAATGCGAAAGGAGCGTTGATAACAAGAGGACTTGCAGAAATTACGCGGCTCGGGGTCAGGATGGGTGCATCCCCACTCACATTCTCGGGTCTCTCTGGTCTTGGTGACCTTGTTGCTACTGCTATGAGTAAACACTCAAGAAACAGGTTGGTAGGAGAGAGGATAGGGAGAGGAGAACAACTTACTGATATACTTTCCTCAATGGTTATGGTAGCAGAGGGTGTCTCTACCACCTCTTCTGCTCTACACTTAGCAAAGAGAGAGAAGGTTGCTATGCCAATAACAGAAGAGGTCTATAATATGCTCTTTCTCTCAAAACCACCCAAAGAGAGTATGAGGTCGCTTATGGAGAGAGATCTGAAGGATGAGCTATGGGGGATTCCATCTGAATAGTTCTGATGGGGAATGGGATATCAATCCCCTCATCCCCGTAGCGTCTGTGTAGTCTTTTTACAAATTCGTGTTTGATACGATACTGATCAACTGCCTCCTTGACACGCATTATCATGGTAAAGTTTATACTGAAATCAGCAAAAGTGTGATACCGAATAAATGGTTCAACCTCTCCAACACCACCTTCAACCTCTGCTAACACCTCTTTTGCCACCTCAACCGTCACTTTTTCAACCTTATCAAGGTTACTATCATAGCTTACACCCACCTGAATATATACATTCATCTCTTTTCTGGGTTGATAATAGTTTACCAGTATAGCAGAAGCAAGCTTTGCATTTGGGACAATGATCATATTATTCTGGAGCGCTCTGATAGTTGTATTCCTCCAGGATACATCTGTAACATAGCCCTCCTCGCCTGCCTCAAGTTTCACATAATCTCCTGGTTTTACCTGTTTGGAGATGAGGATATGGATACCAGCGAAAAAATTGGAGAGGGTATCCTGGAGTGCAAGGGCAACAGCAATACCACCAACTCCGAAGGCAGTCAGTATGGGTGTGATTGATATCCCGAGTGCTTGAAGTATAATCAGTATACCGATAAGAAAGACTAAAATCCTTGTCAGATTTGTAAGTATTGATGTTGATGGGAGGGCACCCCTTGCCTTCTCAGTAGATATATCAACAAAACCAGCAGCAAGTTTTGCTGTGAACATCGTTACCGAGAATATAAGGATAACCAGAAGAACTTTCTGAATCTGTCCTAGAATCCTGGGGTCTATTGGAAGATTTAGAACCGCTAAATAGAGACCTGCAATGATAAACCAGAAGATGGTCATCCCATGCACCGCTTTGATAAGGACTTCATCTCCTTTCCATTTTGTTTTCTCTGCCATCTTTCTCAGTCTTTTCAGGATAATTTTTTCAAAGACTATTCCAAGTATAATTCCACCTATAATTGAGGAGATCGGAAATATCAGTTCTCTAATTCCAAAAGCCATATACCCTCACCTCCTTAAGTGATTTGAGTCTTAATAAAAACATATTATATTACACAATTGTTCATTTGTCAAGGAAATTTTTTTGACAGGATTAACAGGATTTTTATCTAATCGTGGTGTCATGAGTTGCTGTAGGGACACGATTTATCGTGTCCTATGTGGGAAAGGTCTCCTGCCTGCCCCGCACCTATGCATAGGTGCGGGGACCTTGACTATCGGCATCAGGAGATGCCTTCCACATTCGGTTATCGGTAATCAGTAAAGACCAACTAACAAACTAACCAACTAAATTCCTGATATATTAATAATTAGTTACCGGTGAAAATTGCCAAAACTACGATCAATACCCATATTCCTTTTTGGGGCGG
>CAYRBN010000041.1:0-13526 GCA_964422625.1 uncultured bacterium
ATCAGTTATTTGGTCATCAGGTCATTTTATCCTTTATCCTTTATCCTTTATCCTTGTTAACTCTGACACCTAACACCTGACTTTGAACCTTGAACCTGAGGAAAGATTTATGATAGTGATAGGTGCTGGGATAATTGGAGCGAGCGTTACATACCACCTTAAAAAATTAGGGGTTAACGAGAAGATAGATGTCTATGATTCTCTTGATGCCCCTGGGGAGGCCTCAACCTCTCTGTCTGCTGGTGGTGCAAGAAACCTCTGGTCCACTCCACTCAACATTGCACTCACCACAGAATCACTAAAAAGGTTTGCAGAATTCAAAGAGGAGACTGGAGTGGGTATAGGATATGAGAAGATAGGATATCTCTTCTGCCTTCATCGGGAAGAATACAAGAGAGTAGAGAAGTTTCTACCTGAATGGAAGAAAAAGGGAGTAAATGCAGAGATGGTTCCAGATCGTAGGATTGCTGAGATTGTTCCAGGACTTACTCATAATGTAGATGACGAGATAATGGATATTATGCAAGTCCGTCCATTCAAAGGAGCACTCTATGGCAGGGATTGTTGTGCGATAAATCCAACATCCTGCACAACCGGCTGGTTTGAATGCGCAAAGAAGATGGGGAGGGTAGGGATACATCTCGGAACAGAGATTGAAAAGATAACCCTAAACCAAGATAAGGTAACAGGAGTTAAGATAGCAGGTGGTGAAACAATAAACTGTGATATATGCGTGGTTGCAGCCGGTGCATGGTCAGGAGTTCTGTTAGAGAGATCTGGAATTGAGATACCTATCGAGCCAATAAAAAGGATGCTATTCACTGTCCATCTTCCTTCTAAACTTGGATTTGGACATATTCCTATGACAATTATAGATAAAGGGGTCTATTTCAGGGTTGAGGCAGGTAATCTTGTTGTTGGAAAGGCAAAGGAAGACCAGAAGCCAGGATTTGATACAACTGTTGAAAATAGATACTATGAGGATGAGATGAACCCATATATGCAAGCTCGTATTCCCGGGACAGAATATTGCAGAATTCTCTCATCCTGGGGTGGGTTATACTCTGTTACACCGGACAATAATGCGATAATTGGTAAATATCCAGGGGTTGAAGGTCTCTATCTTATAACAGGATTTTCTGGACACGGAGTTATGCAGGCTCCTATGGCTGGACAGGCTCTTGCGGAACTGATAATAGATGGAAAGTATAGAACAATAGACCTCTCTCCTCTCGGAGTAGAGAGGTTTGAACAAGGAAACTTAATAAAAGAGACGATAGTGATATAGATTGAAGATTAAAGATGAAAACGAGTTTATTATTGGCATCCATTTTTTTTGTGTCTCTATCTTTTGCTGAGGTACCGAGGGGAGAGGTTTCTCTGGGCGGCTATTATAGCTTTGATTTCGGGCTTTTAGAAATAGAAGCGAAACTAGGGCGTTTTTTGACCAAGAACCACGGGCTTGAGATAGCCCTCAGTTCCATCATATTCAGAACGGGCAACCATTTTTATGTTGAAATGATGGTAAATCACCTCTATAATCTACCCCATCATAAGGCAACACCGTATGTATTCATAGAAGCAGGCGGCAACCTTTTTGATGCATTCACTTCACATCTGCTTAACACAGGGGTTGGCCTGCGGTTTCATCTCACAGATACTGCTAATATCAGAGGGCAGTTTGTGATAAAGAGGTACCTGGAAACGGGTTATACCAGGAAATACATTAGCACAGGGATTTCAGTTTATCTGAGATGAAAAGGTATCTTCTATTCTTTTTTCTTATGCTGGCAGGCTGTAGGATGTTACCTACAGAAGTGAGTGAGAGAGTAGGTGATCTTCTGTTCTCTCTATCCCTTGAAGATAGAGCCGTGGCTTTCGGAGATACTGTTAGGGTAAAATTTTCTGTGACCAACCTCGATAGCGAGCCTGTTACCTTTATATTCCCTAATCTGCAACAATTCGGTATCAGAATATCCCTTAGGGGCAATCTTGTTTATTATTCGCCTATATTTTCCCAACCTGCGTTTAGTGGACTTACGCTTGAACCGGGTGCTTCACATATATACCAGCACGACTGGGATCAGGAAAGTCTTTTAGGAGTAATTCCCGGTGTTTATGAAGTTGTTGCCTATCTGCTTAATAATAATAGCCCTGAATTAGTGACCAGATTGCTGATAGAAAAACCCCTATAGCTAATGATTTTGATTGTATCAATTCTATGAATAAACCGCAGAGGTCGCAGAGAGCGCAGAGAGAGATAGAAAATAAGAACTCTGCGAACTCTGCGGTAAAAAATAGGGGGGTAAAAAACTTGACGACTTTTATCTGTTTTTTTCTCTCTCTAAAACGGTAGGGCAATAGCAAACAATAGAGGGCCGTGCAAAAACAACCCTGCGGACAACCACAAGGGTTGTCCCTACATTTGTAGGGACAGGATTTATCCCTGTCCGTAGACTTCGTGTTGTAGGAGCACACAGAGGCTTGGAATGAAAATAAAAAACTCTGCGTCCTCTGCGGTTAGATATTATACATAACACTCAGAGGACCAGGGGGAGATATGAGAGAGGTGAGTGTAAAAAAGATAGAAGAGATTACAAGAGAGATGTGTATGGATGCAAACTATAACCTGGGGGAAGATGTTATATCTGCAATAAAAAAGGCAAAAGATAGAGAAGAATCTCCTACAGGAATTGCAATCCTTGAGGATATCCTGAAGAATATAGAGATAGGCAGGAACGAAAAACTGGCTATATGCCAGGATACAGGGTTTGCGGTCTATTTTGTGGAACTGGGTCAAGATGTGAGAATTGTTGATGGAGACTACATAGACGCATTTATAGCGGGGACAAGAAGGGGATATAAGGACGGATACCTGAGAAAGTCCATAGTCTCTGACCCTGTCTTCTCAAGGGTCAATACCAGAGATAATACACCACCCATAGTCTATACAGAGATAGTGCATGGAGACAAGATAAATATCACATTCTGCCCAAAAGGAGGAGGGGCAGAGAATATGGCAGAGGTGAGGATGCTTACCTCTGCACACGGTATTGAGGGAGTTAAGAAATTTGTGGTAGAGAGAGTGGAAAAATCGGGTGGAAATCCCTGCCCCCCTGTTCTGGTTGGGGTTGGGATAGGTGGAACATTTGAGAAATGTGCAATGCTTGCAAAAAAAGCCCTTCTTCGTCATCCTCTTGGGTCACACCACCCAGATGAGAGATTTAGAGAGGTTGAAGAGGAACTACTTCAAGAGATAAACAATCTCGGGATAGGACCTATGGGGCTTGGAGGAAAGACAACTGCACTTGCAGTCCATATAGAGACTTATCCCTGTCACATAGCAACAATGCCTGTAGCAGTAAATCTCAACTGCCATGTAGCAAGACATAAAAGTATAGTAATATAGACCTTATAAAGATTTTTTTGAAATCTGTGCCTATCTATTCAATCTGTGTAAATCTGTGTGCTTTTCCTCTTTTTTTTCCTTGACTTTTTGCCTATTTTATGGTATAATATCCGATAGGGCGGCGTAGCTCAGGTGGCCAGAGCAGGGGAATCATAATCCTCGTGTCGGGGGTTCAAGTCCCTCCGCCGCTATTTTATTGGGGAGTCGTCCAACTGGCAGGACACAGGACTCTGGATCCTGGTATTGGGGTTCGAATCCCTGCTCCCCAGGAGTTAAGCCCAATGGCAGAAATCAGATGTTAGGGAAAGAGGAGAGATGAAGTTCTGGGATATCGTAAAAGTAAACTACCCATTGAAGATTGTCGCAGGAGTACTGGCAGTCCTTATCTGGTCTTATGTTGCACTGCAGAATGAGTATCAGACAACTGTCAATGTACCTGTAATCTTCAACCTAACTGATGAGGATCTATTTGTCGCGGAGACACCACATGATAAAGTAGTTCTGGACCTTAAGGGGAAGGGAAGTGAGATTCTCAGACTGAGACTCTGGGGCAGGATTGAGGTAAATTATAAACTTGATGCTGATAGGGGATGGACACGGGTCACTCTAAATAAGCACGATGTATCACTGGCACCATGGGCAGAAGTCTCTATAATCTCCATAGAACCAGCTGCATTTCTTGTAAGAGTTGACAGAATAGTTGAAAGAACGCTTCTTGTTAAACCTGTGATAGAACCAGATATAAATGTTCGTGTAGAACCTGAATCTATTAAGGCTAAAGGTGGAATGGAAAGATTCAAGGAAATAAGAGAGATCAAGACAGAACTTGTTGCGGTGGATACAATGAACCTGCCAAAAAGCCTGAAGGTGAGACTTGATGCACCCATTGATATAACCTGTACTCTTCCTTATGTAACAATATATTTTGAATAATTCATAATTCATGACCACACTCGGTATAGATACATCGTGTGATGACACCTCTGTCTCTGTGATGAGAGACGGAGTTGTGCTCTCAAATATAGTATGTTCCCAGATGGTTCATTCAGACTATGGTGGGGTTGTCCCAGAGCTGGCATCAAGAGACCATATAAAGAACATATTACCCGCTACCCAGAAGGCATTGGAGGATACAGGTCTATCATTGAAAGATATAGATGGGATAGGGGCAACTTATGGGCCGGGACTTCCTGGGTCTCTTCTTATAGGTATCTCTTTTGCAAAATCGATCTCTATCTCGCTTGATATTCCATTCATAGGGATAAATCATCTTTGTGCACACATATTCTCACTCTTTATAGAAGGGGAGACTGGTTTTCCTATACTTGTTCTTCTGGTATCTGGAGGGCATACAGAACTGGTTTTGGTAAGTGAAGACAGAAGTTGCAGACTATTTGGAACTACACTTGATGATGCCTGTGGTGAGGCATTCGATAAGGTTGCGGGTATGCTCGGGCTTCCCTATCCCGGGGGGGTGGAGATTGAGAAACTGGCAGAGAATGGAACAAGGGATGCTATAAGATTTCCAAGACCAAGGGTTTCAGGCTATAATTTCAGCTTCAGTGGTCTCAAAACTGCTGTTTTATATTACCTAAAAAAGAATCCGCCGGATAGAAAGGCTATGAGTGATATTGCCGCATCTTTTCAGGAGGCATGTGTAGACTCCCTTACCTCTACCACATTTATCCTTGCAGAGAAGTTGGAAGTTAAGAGGATAGGTGTATGTGGTGGTGTAGCAAGAAACAGAAGACTGAGAGAGAGGTTTGTTCAGGAGGACTATGAGATTGTTTTTCCTTCTTATGAGCTCTGCACAGACAATGGGGCAATGGTGGCAAAGTGTGCGGAGTGGTATCTCAAAAAAGGTATCACTTCAGACCTCTCCCTTAAGACAGAACCTTCATTGAGATTGTAAGAATTGTAAATTTTCTAATTAAAACTATGAAACTGCTTATCCGTTACTCGTTACTCGTTACTTCTTACTTGTTACTATTCACTATCTCTCCACTTCCTGGGGCAGAATTTAGGGATACCGTAGATTATAGAAGGGAAGACAGATCTGCTATTGTAGAGATAGACGCACAAGGTTCGAGACTCATCATAAAGAAGGGCAATGCTATATCTATACTTTCCACCTATGTAGATTACACCAAAGAACGGATAGCCCCCTTTATGGAATATGAACGGAAGAATGGAATCTGTAAAATAAAACTTTCTGCAGAACAGAAGGAAGATGCCCATTGGACAAGAGACTCTATGTTGGTCTATCTCACCCCCAAAATCCCCCTCTCTCTCTTGATACGGACAGGACTGGAAAGCAAGATAGACCTATCAGGGCTTATGATTCAAGAATTAAAAATAGATCTCGGTATAGGGAATACAGTTCTATTGATTAACGAACCAAATCCTATTAAGTGCCCTAATATAAAAATATACGGCAGTCTGACAAGACTGAAGGCAGATGGACTTGGCAACCTAAGATTTGACAATCTCTACCTGAACTTGACATCAGGAATTGTGACCCTGAATATGGCAGGAAGATACGAGGCAGTTTCAAGGCTGGAGGCAAAGATTGGAGTCGGTACAATTAATATTATCCTCCCTATGGATACAGAGATTAGATTAAATCCTGGTAGTTTTCTTCACAAGAGAATAACAGGGCTTATAAGAGAAAATGGCTGGTATATAAGTTCTGATAAGGCTAATGGAAAACTTATAATGCATATAGACGCTGGATTAGGAACCCTGAATGTAACTTATGAAGAGTAAGATACTTATACTTATCTTATTTCCCCTATCTCTATTAGGAGATATTAGAGTTATTTCCCTCGTACCCTCTATAACAGAGATAATATATGCAATCGGAGGAGAAGAGAGACTGGTAGGAGTTGTTGACCCTGAGGGATATCCTGATGTTGATAAGCCCATTGTGGGAAGGTTCTCCTCGCCAAACATTGAGAAGATATACGCACTCTCTCCGGATATTGTATTTCTTGAGATTGATGCACAGAGGAGATTTCATGGAATTATTACATCTCTTGGTATGGAGGTTAGAGAGATTGCTCCTCAGAGTATTGAAGAGATATTTGCCGGTATCATAGAAGTCGGAAAGATAGTAGGGAGAGAGAGGGAGGCGAAAATACTCACTGACTCACTGAAAAGAGAGTTGGACGAGATAAGGGCTCAAAGGGACAAAAAAAGGAAGACAGTCTTTCTTGAACTATGGGAAAACCCGCTCATAACTATCGGAAAGAGCAGCTTTATTAACCAGATGATAGAAGAGGCAGGTGGTATAAATATCACGGCTGATATAGAAACTGCCTATCCTGTTCTATCAGCAGAGCTTGTTGTAGAGCGAAATCCAGACATCATCATAATCACACATAAGGGAACAACCCATCCCACAGAGAGAATAGGCTGGGAGGGTGTAACCGCAGTGAAAAATGGGAACATAGTTGAAGATTTAGATATTAATCTCCTCGTAAGACCTGGACCAAGGGTGATAGAGGGGATAAAGAGCCTGAGAAAGGCAATAGAGGATAGTTATTAGTTATTGGTGAGCAGTAATCGGTGAATTTTATAGTATATCAGGAATGAGATACCCAATAACTAATAACTAATAACATATAAATATGAAACTATACCTGATAGATGGTTCATCTCTAGCATACAGGGGACACTTTGCCTTCATAAAAAATCCTCTAATAAACTCAAAAGGCGAAAACACCAGTGCAGTATTTGGGTTTCTAAACTCTACCCTCAAGCTACTCAAAGAAGAGAAGCCCACACACATTTTAGTAGTGTTTGATGCTCCAGGACCTACACATAGACGCAAGAAATTTGATCAATACAAGATACAGAGACCTAAAATGCCAGAGGAGCTGAGGAGACAGTTTCCTATCATCAAAGAGGTTCTCTCTGCTCTCGGTATCACCTGTTATGAGCAGTCAGGGCTTGAGGCAGATGATATAATTGCATCTCTTGCAAAAAGCGTGTCAGAGAAAGGTCTTGAGGTAATTATCTTTTCAGGGGATAAGGACTTTCTTCAACTCCTGAATCAAGATGTCAGGATCTTGCACCCCAGGGACTTTAAGATATATGACAGAGACAGTTCAAAGGAGCGGATAGGTGTTTTGCCCTCACAGGTTGTGGACTTTCTTGCCCTGACCGGAGACTCAGCAGACAACATCCCTGGTGTAAAAGGGATAGGCCCAAAAACAGCAGTGCCCCTTCTGGAGAGATTTGGGTCTCTTGATAATATCTATGCCAATCTGGACAGGATAGAGAGTGAAAGGCTGAGAAATCTGCTTCTGGAACAGAGGGAATCCGCCTATCTCTCAAAAGAGCTTGCCACTCTCAGGACAGAGGAGGAGATTCCATTAGGTATAAAGGCAATAGAGCGAAAAGAGCTGATAAAGGAGAGATTGTTAGCCCTTCTTTCAAGGCTTGAGTTCTTCTCTATGATAGAGAGACTGGGTTTATCTCCCCTCAGCACCTATCAGGAATTAAAGGCAGAGGATATTTTAACGGATAGAATAGATACAGTTGCGGTCTCATCCCTGTCTGATACTGTTGCAGTTGCTACATCATCTGGTGTCTTGCTCCTGAGGGAGACTGGGATGCTGAACAAAATTATTGACCGTTCTCTAACCGTTGTAACAGACAACTCCAAAACCATTCCATTATTAGATAAAAAGATATTTGATATTGCAATTGCCTCCCATCTTCTTGAGCCTTCTCTCGGCAATCAGTCACTTCCAAAGGCATCCCTCAAATACCTCTCCAGACCACTTCCATCACAGACAGGAGATGAGAAGAGATCTGAGATTGAAAAATATCTCCTGTCTCGTGCTGCTATCCTATACTCTCTTTATCCATTCCTGCGGGATGAACTGAAAAGTAGAAAACTTGAGAGAATCTATTATGATATAGAGCTTCCTCTCTCAAAGGTGCTTAGAGAGATGGAAACGAGGGGGGTGCTACTGGATCTGGAATTTTTCAGTGATACAAAGAGAGAGATGAAAGAGAGACTGACAACCCTTGAGAGAGATATATATAGCATGGCGGGTATCAAATTCAATATAAACTCTCCAAAACAACTCTCCCACATCCTTTTTGACAGACTGGGGTTACCAAAGCTGAAACGAACAAAGACAGGAACTTCAACAGACCATGGAGTTCTTATAAGGCTCATCGGGTCTCATAAGATAGTGGAACTTCTTCTTGAGTATAGAGAGACAGAAAAGTTGAGGTCAACATATATAGATGCAATACCAGAGCTTGTATGCAAAGACGGAAGGGTGAGGACGGTCTGGTGTCAGACAAGCACCTCCACAGGAAGGCTCTCGTCCATAGAGCCAAATCTCCAGAATATTCCTGATATGGTTAGAAAGGGGTTTATAGCACCCTCTGGTTTTCTCCTGATTTCAGCGGACTATTCACAGATAGAACTGAGAATCGTGGCATCTCTTTCAGGAGATGAGAGTATGAAAGAGGCATTTGAACAGGGGCAGGATTTCCATACACGCACTGCGGCACTGATATTAGGAATTGAGGAGGAGGATGTTGACAAGAAGGAGAGAGAGATGGCAAAGGCAATAAACTTTGGTATAATCTATGGTATGGGAGCCTGGGGACTATCAAAGAGACTTGGTATATCCGTGGGAGATGCAGACAGTTTTATCTCTATGTATTTCAGAACATATCCAGGGGTTAAGGACTGGATAGACAGAACCATAAGAGAGGTTACAGAGAATGGTTACACAACCACACTGCTTGGGCGAAAGAGGTATTTTGATACTATGAAGGCCCCTGATGTTAGGGCGGCAATAAATGCACCTGTTCAGGGCAGTGCCGCGGATATGATAAAACTGGCTATGATAAATCTAAATAAGGCACTCTCTCATAAAGAGAGTGGAATTATCATTCAGGTGCATGACGAACTGGTGCTTGAGGTAAAAGAGAGTGAACGGACAGAGGTGGCTGATCTTGTCAAAAGAGAGATGGAGAATGCAATAACCCTTGATGTCCCCGTGATCTGCGATATGAAGATTGGAAAAAATTGGGGAGAGATGAGTGGGAGGTTAACGCATGGAAAGATTAGAAATCAATAAAATTTACAATATGGACTGTATAGAAGGGATGAAATATATTTCTCCTGATACAATTGATATTGCAATAACGGACCCTCCTTTTGCAATAGAGTTTAAGGCTAAAAGAAGTAATTATAACCGAACATCATCAAGGGTTATAGAAGGTTATAATGAAATTTCCAGGGAGGAGTATTATAAGTTTACAATCAAATGGATGAAGGAAGTTTATAGGGTTTTGAAAAAATCTGGAACTATGTATCTTTTTTCAGGCTGGAATAATCTCAAAGATATCTTGCTGGCTATTGATGAATTGGGTTTTATAACTGTGAATCATATTATCTGGAAATACCAATTTGGGGTAGTTACGAAAAGAAAATTCGTTACTTCACATTACCACTGCCTTTATGTTTGCAAAAATGATGAAAAACGAAAGTTCTTTCCTTATTCACGCTTTGATAAAAAATCTAAAGACAGAAATGGGAGAAGTTTACATTACAAAGACAAAGACGATGTCTGGGAGATAAAGAGAGAATATTGGACTGGCGATGAGAAAACTCCGACAAAATTGCCTGCTGAGTTAATAAAAAAGATATTGAAGTATTCTACTGAAGAAGGTGATGTTGTATTAGATCCTTTTTTAGGTTCAGGTCAAGTTGCTGTTGTTAGCAAGATGCTTAATAGACAATTTATAGGGTTTGAAATTGTAAAAGAGTATTATGAATTTGCAAAAAAGAGGTTGGATAATAACATTTATAGAATTAAAAAAGAAGATGAAAATATGGTTCATCTCCAACCCCTCTGAGTTCGTGCGATTTGCATAAGCACGATTTGAAATCGTGCCTACATTTTGTCCTGACTTATGTAGGCACAAATTCAATTTATGCTTTTCAAGAAGATTTCAGGAATGTAGATAGAAGTCCACTAAATCTGGATAAAATAGATGAAGAAATCAGTTTAACGCTATGATTATCGGGATTACAGGCAGGATTGGAAGTGGGAAGAGTGAGGTCTCAAGAATATTCCAGAGGGCTGGGTGGACACTTATTGATGTAGATAAGATGGGACATAGACTTCTCCTTCAGGATAATATCAAAAGAGGGATAAGAGAGACCTTTGGGGAGAAACCTTTCAAGGGTGACGAAATAGACAGAAAAAGAGTTGGTAAAATTGTATTCAGAGACAGAGAAAGACTATCTCTCTTCAACTCAATTGTGCATCCACCACTCATCAAGGAAGTGACCGCTCTTATTAAAAGACAACCCAGGACCTCTCTTGTCGTTGTTGACTGTGCCCTCATATTTAAGTGGAAAATTGAGGAGTTATTTGATCACATAGTCCTCATCAAGGCAGATGAAGAAAAAATTCTGAAAAGGATGACAAAAGCAGGGAGAGATGTTGAGGATGTCCGAAGAATATTGTCTCTCCAGATAGATAAAGAGAGAGATGGAGATTTTGTAATAGAAAATAACGGTTCTCTTTCAGAACTTGAGAAAAAGGCAAAAGAGATATGCTTGATTATAACAGAGCTCCGACCTGCCCAGGCGTCTATATTATGAAGGATAAAGCCGGGAAGGTAATATATGTGGGAAAGGCAAAGAGCCTCAAAAATAGGATACGCTCATATCTTACAGAAGGCTCTCACCCAAAGACCCGTGCGATGTTATCCAATGTAGAGACTATTGACTATATAGTAACCAATTCTGAAAAAGAGGCTCTCCTGCTTGAGGCAAACCTTATAAAATTACATCTACCAGGATACAATATACGGTTGAAGGATGATAAAAAGTATCCTTACATAAAAATCACCATAAAAGAAGACTTTCCTACTATGATACCGACAAGAGAGATAAACGATAAAACTGCAATCTATTTCGGCCCATACACAGGTGCAAAAAATATGCGAGGAGTACTTAAATCAGTAACAGAGATATTCCCTGTAAGGGTATGCAAGAGAATGCCCAAAAGAGTCTGTGCATCGTATTATATAAGAACCTGTCCTGGCCCCTGCGAGGGGAAGATAGAAAAAGAGGAATACAGAAAGATAATACAGGAGATTATAGATTTCTTATCAGGCAGGAGTAATAGAGTAGAGAAGAGATTGAAGAAAGAGTTACAGGAGTATAAAAGCACGATGGAGTTTGAAAAGGCAATAGTCATAAGGGACAGGCTGAAGGCTCTCTCTGATATGATAAGAGAACAGAGAGTCGTATTAAAAAACCCAGAAAACCTTGATCTGTTTGGGCTGGCAAAAAGCAGAACATCTGCTGTCGTAGCGGTTATGAAGGTGAGAGATGGTAGGATGATAGGGTTGGAACACTATAGACTCAATATCCCTTATAAAAGTCTGAATGAAGAGATAATTGAGACATTTTTTGTGCAGTATTACAAGGATACATACTATATACCTGATAGGGTTCTGTTACCAGCTCTAAAAGAGATAGCGCTTTTAGAAAGCTGGATAAAGGATAGAAAACCAGCAACACGCCTGATTGTTCCAAAAATGGGAGAGAAATTATCTCTTATAAAACTTGCAACAGAGAATGCTATGTTTCGCCTATATGAGAAAGGGGCAAGGCCCGATACTGCTCTTCTGGACCTTAAAACCTATCTGCATCTTAAATATCTGCCGAGACTTGTAGAAGGGTATGATATATCAAATATTTCTGGTGAATATGCGGTTGGGTCAAAGGTTCTGTTCAGGGATGGAAAAAGAGATACCTCACTCTATAGGAGATACAGGGTAAGAGAGGTGGGGATTGATGACCCAAAGATGATGAGAGAGATTATAGAGAGGCGATTGAGAGAAAAGGGGGAACTGCCCTCCCTTATAATAGTTGATGGAGGAATTACACAGGTGAGGAGTGCACAGATGGCCATAGACACTCTCCCTTGCAATGAGATTGCTGTGTTTGGACTTGCAAAGAGGCAGGACCAACTCTATACCAGAGATGGAAAGGTGATAAGTATTCCAAAGACTTCACCTGCACTCAGATTGCTTCAAAGGCTGAGAGATGAGGCACACCGATTTGCGCTGGACTATCACAGAAGACTGAGAGACAGACCCTGCTCCATCCTTGATGAAATTGATGGCATTGGTAGAAAACGAAGAGATATTCTGCTCAAGCATTTTGGCTCTCTAAAAGAGTTGAAAAAAGTAGGGGTTAAAGATATAGAGAGTGTGCCAGGTATGGGTAGAATATATGCAGAGAGGATAGATAGATTTCTGAAACAGTTATGACAAACCACTCAAACCTGGATTCACCACCAAGACATTCACCCCGCACCTATACATAGGTGCGGGGCAGGGACACCAAGTTCAAGGTTAGAGATATACCAGGTTTTTGGTTCTTTATTCTTTCTGTTCTTTGTGACTTCGTGCCTTTGTGGTTAATTTTTTAACAATACTTAACCGATTACTCAATGAAAAAGCCTTTTATAGGTGTATCTGGTGGGTCCAGGGCAGATAAAGAGATAGCAGAGATTGCCTTTCAGGTTGGCAGAGAGATTGCAATGAAAGGTGCAATATTAGTATGTGGAGGACTTGGTGGAGTTATGAACTATTCTGCAAAGGGAGCCAAAGAAGAGGGAGGTATGACCATAGGCATACTTCCAGGGGGTTCAAGGGATAGTGCAAACCCTTACATAGATATCCCCATAGTGACTGATATGGAGACTGCAAGAAATGTGATACTGGTCAAGACATCTGAGTGTATAATAGCAATAGATGGAAGGTATGGAACCCTTTCTGAGATAGCCATTGCCCTCTCTCTAAACATTCCTGTTATAGGGCTCAAGACATGGGAGATTGATGAGAGAATCACGAGGGCAGAAAACGCCAAACAGGCAGTAGAACTTGCATTGCAAGCGATAGGGTAGAGCGTAAGGCGTAGGGCGTAGGGCGTAGAGCGTAAGGGAGTATGGGAGCGAGGGAGTAAGGGAGTGTGGGAGAAAGGGAGAAAGGGAGTAGAGAGTAGGCAGTAAGCGGTTATCGGTAATCGGTTATCAGTAATCGGTAAAGACCAACTAAC
>CAYRBN010000042.1:0-3534 GCA_964422625.1 uncultured bacterium
TTGAATGTCCCATTTTAGTGTTCCCAAAATGTCCCATTTTGACTGTTGCGTAACATCAAAAAAAATTTTTCTTGACTTTTTAGGAAATTTGTGGTAGAATAAGCTATTAGGAGAATTGTCGTTATATTTCTTTCCGATGAGTTATTTCTATGGTGGAGACTTAAAAAGAGTAGTTAGGGACTTCTATAGGCGAACCAGTCGGATATACAAAGTTAGGCGAAATGATTTTAAGATTAAAAAGAAGGTAAGATGTCTAAATATCCAAATCGTAGAGTTGACCAGATAATAGAGAATATAGAGAGATACAGATTCTCTACAGTTACATTGGGATTCATACTGGCGTATTGTGCACTAGCTTTTGCATTTGGTGTGGGATACTTTGTATTTGCAAAGGTGTCAGGACAGCAAACCTTTCAGCCTTTTTGTAACAGTTTTGAAAGTTGCCTGTACTTCAGCTTTATTTCTCAACTCACTATAGGTTATGGAGATATTGAGCCGCTGGGGTTTGCGCGAATCTTAGCGGTGATTCAAACTCTCTTAGGTGTTATGCTTGCCGGAGTTTGAATTGGTTTGGCAGTGCTGAAAATAACTTCTCCTGCATGGAATTCTATAGTATTCAGCAGATACGCGTTTTATAACTTATCTGACGAACGGTTTGTAGTACTTTTCGTAAACGTAAATAGACAGAAACTTATCAATGTTACTATTAGCACTATGGTCAAATTGGCTGGGCAGAGCCGTACTTTTCTTGCCCACAGTATTCCTTACATCGGAGAATCGGTTTGGATTCTGTCTCTTGATAAGCTGTCCCTTGATGAGCTTCAGCCTCTATGTGAATCCTTGGTTGAAGGCGATTGTTTAAAAGTGAGCATATCTGGGAGCTATGGCTTTGCCACATATACAAACGCTCAGAAATACACTCTTAAGGAAGTTAATGTGATAGAAAACAAGTCTTTTGAGGAAACTGATCTATTTGAAGAACCGTCTTTAGATAAAGACTTTTGGAGATTTTTCAATGATCCAGTTCCTGATGCACATAATTTAAAGGAGTATTTATGGAACGAGCAGTAACAATGAAATTACTTCGCCTATCACAGTAAGACTTAGAGGGCTGAGGAGGGCTGGACTTCGTATATGCTGGAAACTTTATATGTAATTGGTCGCTTTACAAACAGGAGGTAAAAATGGAAATGACAGTGTGTATAGATAAATACAGACATGTAAGATATAACCTTTTCAAATGGCGATATGAATTAGATATCGTCCATAAGGTCGCTCTATCTCTCGGGTTTGCATGTCTAACGGGATTGTTGGCACAAGTTAGGTTTTGTTTGCCATGGACTCCTGTCCCTATCACGGGCCAGACTTTCGCTGTTCTGCTCAGTGCGATTTTACTTGGAAAATGGAGTGGGATTAGCCAGTGTATCTATGCAGTAATTGGTGTCGCAGGGGTACCATGGTTTGCAGGTGGAAACGGTGGAATTGGTGTTATTACTGGTGCCACAGGGGGATACATAATTGGCTTTATTATTGCATCTTTTTTTCTTGGATACTTTGTAGATAAATATATCCGATCAAGGAGTTTTATTAGTATGCTCGTATTGATGCTCTTTGCGAACTTTGTTTTGATATATGGACCAGGGCTATTACAACTCTATGTATGGCTATCCTTTGTCAAAGGCGCTTCAATTGGTTTCTCGGAATTGCTAATGATAGGTGCGGCACCGTTTATTGTTGGGGATGTAATAAAGATTGTAGCAGCAGCAGCCATAACAAGAGGAATTACCCCGAAACAATCTTATAATAGGGAACTCGATGTGGAAAAATGGAAAAGTAGGTGAATACCATAAGTAATATGCTGGCAATTAGAAAATTTAGAGTCTAAAGTATAAACCTATAACATTCATTAATCACTTTTAGGTGAAGAACGTATCTTGATCTGATTGTTGCAAGTTCTTTATATTTTAGCAACTAAATTGGAGAAGAACCTTTCTTTTTAGTATATCAGGAATTTAGGATTATTGGACACGATTTATCAAATCCAAAAAGGGCTTTCCCACGGTCAAGGTCAGGAGACCTTTCCCACATAATATTAGTAGACAGATTTTCACACATAAAACTGATGGACACAAAGATAATTCATTATAAAGATTTTTTTGAAATCTGTGTCTATCTATTCAATCTGTGTCCATCTGTGTGCTTTCCCTCTTACTCGCCTATCACCTCTTTTCCGATGTACCTCACGAGCACATCTGGAATTTTTATCGTGCCGTCTCTCTGTTCATAGTTCTCCAGAAGTGCAATAAACAGCCTTGGAAGTGCCACACCAGATGCATTAAGCGTATGGACATACCCTGAGATATTACCCTCTTTGAACCTTATCTTTGCCCTTCTCGCCTGAAAATCCACAAAATTGCTTGCAGAGGATACCTCAAGCCACTTTCCCAAAACAGGTGCCCATACCTCTATATCATAAGTCTTTGCAGAGGCAAAGCTCATCTCATCTGCTGGAAGCAATCGGACCCTGTAAGGAATAGAAAGCTTTTGTAGAATTATCTCTGCATCAAAAAGGAGTGTCTCAATCTCCTCATAAGAACTATCAGGGTGTGTGAACTTGACAAGCTCCACTTTGTTGAACTGGTGAACTCGGATGAGCCCTTTAGTCTCTTTTCCATAAGAACCAGCCTCTCTTCTGAAACAGGCAGTATAGGCAACATACTTTATCGGGAGTTCTTTTCCTCTCAATGTTTCATTCTTGTGCAGGTTGGTTACAGGCACCTCGGCGGTTGGATTTAAGAAAAGGTCGTCTTTCTCAATCCTGTACATATCATCTTCAAGTTTTGGAAGCTGTCCCGTCCCAAACATAGATTCTCTGTTTACCAGAAATGGCATAAACACTTCCGTATATCCACGAGAGGTGTGTGTATCAAGCATAAAGTTTATGAGAGCACGTTCAAGCCTTGCACCATCCCCCCTGTATGAGGGAAAGCTTGAGGAAGCGACCTTAACTCCCCTTTTAATATCAAGTATGGATAAGGAGGTTCCAATCTCAAGATATGAAAGGGGCTCAAAATCAAACTCTCTCTTCTGCCCCCATTCCTTTATTATCTTCTCTCCTTTAACTGGAACAGATTGGTCTGGTATATTTGGAATTCTGATAAGAAGCTGATAAAGGTCTTTTTCTATATCAGCGAGGCGGGTCTCAATTTTCTTAATCTTCTCTGCTATCTTCAGGGCATTACTCTCCTCTTTGTCTGTATTTTTACTCTCTCTTTTTAGCTCTCCAATTCTTTTAGATATTTCCTTCCTTCTTTGTCTCTTATCATCCCTTTTCTGTATCAGATCTCTTCTTTGGGTATCGAGTTCAGTAAAGGGAGATATATCAAGATCTTCTCGCTTATTCTTTATCGTCTCCTCTATGAGTTCTATATTTTCTCTCACAAACCCTATATCCAGCACCCTCCACCCTCCTAACCTTTAAAACCACAAAGGCACGAAGTCACAAAGAACACAGAAAATGCAGTCATCCTTCAT
>CAYRBN010000042.1:3634-12972 GCA_964422625.1 uncultured bacterium
CTTCATACTTCATCCTTTATCCTTTATCCTTTATCCTTTTCTTCACTATCTCCACTATCTCTTCACCAATTCTATTCTGTGCCTCGTTGGTTGCTGCGCCGATGTGAGGGGTGAATGTCACATTTGGAAAACTGCTGAATGCTGATGCCTTTGGGGGTTCCATCTCAAACACATCCAATCCTACCCCACCAATCTTACCCTCTTTTAGTGCGAGAAGAAGTGCATTCTCATCTATAATCCCACCTCTTGCACAATTGACAAGTATCACCCCTTGTTTCATCTTCTCAAAGGCATTCTTTCCTATAATATGTCTGGTTTCATCAGTGAGTGGGGTATGTATGGAGATGTAGTCAGAGCTCTCAAGGAGTGTATCAAAGTCCACCATCTCTATCCCTTCTAATCGGGCATAAGGATCATAACCAATGACCTTCATACCGAGTGCCTTCCCTCTCTTTGCAAGCTCCGCTCCAATCTTGCCAAGCCCTATAATACCAAGTGTCTTACCAAACAGTTCTATCCCCTTCAGTGTTTTCTTTTCCCATCTTCCTTCTTTAACTCCCACTGTGCCTTTAACTATATGCCTTGAAAGGGCAAAGAGATGGGCAAGCACCAGCTCTGCAACCGATATAGACGATGCAGCAGGTGTGTTCTTTACATCAATGCCTTTGGCTTTTGCATATTCAACATCTATATTATCAAGTCCAACTCCACCCCTTATTATCAACTTCATATTTTTCATCCTGTCAATCGTGTCTTTTCTTACCTTTGTAGCACTCCTCACAACCATCACATCAAATTCACCAACCCTTCCTGGAAGTTCCTCTTTTGGAAGGGAAGAGAGGTCAGAAACCTCAACCCCTGCTTTCTGGAGCTCTTCTATCACAGAGTTTGATACTGTGTCCGCTATAAGCACCTTCATAACACCCCCATTTTTAAAGTAAGCAGTAGGCAGTAAGCAGTAATCGGTAATCAGGTATTGGTTCACGGTTCAAGGTTCAAAGTCAGGGGTTCTGTCTACTCACTACTCCCTTGCTCCCATACGCCCTACGCCCCCCCTTTCTGCCTGTCTCCCTGTCTCCCTGTCTCCCTGTCTCCTTGTCTCCCCTACGCTCTACGCCTTATGCCATAAGTCATCTCAACACTTCTTCGGCTGCCTTCACTCCCTTACCTAACTCTACACTGTATCCCAGGTCAAGAAGTGCCATCTCTAAGGCAGAAATTGCGGTTATGATATCAAAGGTCTCCATCCAGCCAAGATGGGCTATACGAATAATCTTCCCCTTCAGATGCTCCTGGCCTCCGGCAACCTTGATATTATATTTCTTGTCAAGCGTATTTTTAAGAGCGCCTCCATCTATACCTTCTGGAACACTTATTGCAGTCAGGGCATTTGCAGGCTTCTTTGAAAAGAGCTCAAGCCCAAGTGCCCTCACCCCTTTTCTGGTTGCCTCGGCAAGTCTGGTATGCCTCGCTAAAATATTGTCCATACCGTCCTCTTTTATTATGGAGAGTGCCTCATCAAGTGCCACCACAAGAGATACACCAGGGGTATATGCAGTTGGGGATTTCTTCTCAAGTGCCTTTCTCTGTTTTTTGAAGTCAAAGTAATATCTGGGACATCTTGCATTCTCTATGGATCTCCATGCCTTCTCTGAAACAGATGCAAATGCAAGTCCAGGAGGAAGCATAAGTCCCTTCTGCGAGCCTGATACACAAATATCAACCCCCCATTCGTCTGTGCGCATATCGCAGGCACCAAGTCCTGATATTGCATCTACAATAAGGATGGTATCTCTCCTCTGCTTTATAATCTCTCCATACTCTTTTATAGGAAATAGTGTTCCTGTTGAGGTCTCGCAGAGTGTCGTAAAAACTGCCTTTATCTCAGGATGCTGTTCAAGGAGTCTTCTGAGATGCTCTGGTTTTGCATAGTCTCCCCACTCAACCTCATGCAGGACAGTTTCTATTCCGTAAGCCTTGCATATCTCTGCCCATCTCTCTCCAAACTTTCCACCCATTATGCATAATGCCTTATCATTAGGCGAGAGGATATTTGTAACTGCACCTTCCATTGCTCCTGTTCCTGATGAGAGAAAAGTGAGAACAACATTGTCGGTCTTGAATACCATCTTTAGGTCCTCACTCATCCTGTCAAATATCTCTGAAAACTCCTTTGTCCGATGATGTATAATAGGTTTTGCCTCTTTTAGCCTCACCCTGTCAGGAACAGGTGTGGGTCCTGGGGTCATAAGGTATATCTTTTGCATATAACCTCCCGTTATCGGAATTAAAAATTCTAAATTGCAAGCACCAAATAACAGACAATATCCAAATCCCAATATTTAAATACCAAACTTCTTTGTTTTGGACATTGGAATTTTGGTCATTGGGATTTGTTTGAATTTTGTTGTTTGTGATTTGTAATTTGCCCGTCAATTGGAGGCGTGGGTCGGAGTTGAACCGACGAATAGCGGTTTTGCAGACCGCCCCCTTAGCCACTTGGGTACCACGCCACTTCAAAATTATAACATAGGTTTAAGAAAATGTCAAGAAAAAAATCTCACGCAAAGGCGCAAAGTCGAAAAAGAAGCCTAATCCTGTGGTATTAGGTGTTAGGTGTCAGGAGGTAACTCTCCTGACACCATAATGATAAAAAAATCAGAAAAAATCTGCGTTAATCTGCGTCCAAAAGAATTTCCTTGACATCTAACTGAACTTGTGCTATAATATACCTATGCTACAGGGAAATTTTGTTCACCTCCATCTCCATACAGAGTATAGCTTCCTTGATGGTGCTATAAAGATTGATGACCTGGTTGAAGTGGCCTCAAGGTATCAGTTTCCAGCACTTGCCATTACAGACCATGGAAATATGTGCGGTGCAATAGAGTTTTACAAAAAAGTGAGTCAGGCAGGGATAAAACCTATCATAGGAGAAGAGGTCTATCTCGCTCCAAAATCACGCTTTGATAGAGAACAGAAAGCGACATACTACCACCTTGTCTTACTTGCCAAAAATGAAAAAGGATACAAAAATCTTATAAAACTGTCAAGCCTTGCCCATAAGGAAGGGTTCTACTACAAGCCAAGAATAGACAAGGAACTCTTGAGAATCTATAGCGAGGGGCTTATAGCCCTCTCTGGATGCATAAAGGGTGAAATCGCCCACAATGTGCTTCACGGTTCCTCTGACAATGCAAAGAAGGCTCTTTTAGAATACATTGATATATTCGGCAAGGATAATTTCTATCTGGAGATTATGAGGTTGGGTTTGAAAGAGAACGAAGTTGTGAATGGAGCTTTTTTTGCTCTATCAGAGGAGATAGGTGTTCGGTGTGTAGCTACCAATGATTGCCATTATATCCGCAAAGAAGACAGCGAGATACAGGATATTCTTCTATGTTTACAGACAGGAAAGGATTTTAATGATCCGAAAAGGATGCGATTTGATTCAAATGAACTCTATTTTCGCTCTCCAGAGGAGATGGCGCATCTCTTTATAGACCATGAAGAAATAGTCAGAAATACAATTGAGATAGCAGAAAGATGTAACCTTGACCTTAGTCTTGATAGAATAAGACCACAACTTCCTCGTTATGAGGTGCCATCAGGATTTGCATCCTGTAATCAATATCTGAAAAAACTTGCACAAGATGGTTTGAAAGAGAAATATTCAGAACTGAATGAAGAGATTAAGACAAGATTTGAACACGAGATGGATATAATCAGCAAGATGGGGCTCTCCGGGTATTTTCTCATAATATCAGATATCGTAGAGTTTGCCAGGAAAAAGAATATACCGGTTGGACCTGGACGTGGTTCCTGTGTGGGAAGTCTTGTATTATATTCACTCGGAATTACTGATATAGACCCTCTTAGATACGGACTTATATTTGAGAGGTTTCTAAATCCAGAGAGGGCAGCAATGCCTGATGTGGACTTAGACTTTTCCGATAGAAGAAGGGATGAGATAATACTATTCATAAAGAAAAGATATGGTGAGCCTCATGTCTCTCAAATTATCACCTTTGGAAGAATGGCAGCAAGGGCTGCAATAAGGGATGTTGGTAGGGTGCTCAAGGTTCCCTTGATAGAGGTTGATAGAATAGCAAAGGCTATCCCCCCAAAACTAAATTTGAAAGAGGCTTATGAGGATGAAAATTTTAAAAAAATAATAGACGAACAGAAAGAATATAAAAAACTTCTATCCATCGCTATGAAGCTTGAAGGGATTGCAAGACATGCATCAGTGCATGCAGCAGGCATAGTTGTTGCTCCAGGGGAGATTACTGATTTTACGCCTCTCTACCGTATGCCTGACGGCTCTATTGTAACCCAATATCCTATGGAGGGTGTAGAGGCACTTGGACTCTTGAAAATAGACATACTTGGTCTTAAGGTCCTCACTATCATCATAGATACCCTGAATATTCTGAAAGATAGAGGAGAGGAACTGAATCTAAAAAATATTCCTCTTTCGGACAAAAAAACCTACAACCTTCTCTCAAAAGGGATAACAAAAGGGGTATTCCAGCTTGAATCAGATGGAATGAAGGATATTTTAAAGAAGATAGAGCCGGATTCATTTACTGACATAATGGCTATTCTTGCGCTCTACAGGCCAGGTCCACTTGGGGGGCTTACAAAAGATAGTTTTATAAGGAGAAAACATAAGAGAGAACGACCCTCTTACGCACACAAAAGTCTTAAGCCAATCCTTGAAGAGACTTATGGGGTTATGCTCTATCAGGAGCAGGTGATGAAAATAGCCGTAGAGGTTGCCGGTTTTTCTCCTGCAGAGGCTGATATCTTAAGAAGGGCAATGGGAAAGAAAATTCCAGAGATTATGGATGAAAAAAGAAAGGCTTTTGTAGATGGAGCAGCGAAGCGTAGATACAGAGAGGATACAGCTGAAAAACTGTTTGATCTTATGGTTCCATTTGCTGGTTATGGCTTTAATAAATCACACTCTGCTGCTTATGCACTACTCTCCTATCAAACAGCATATCTGAAGGCACATTATCCGAGAGAATTTTTGGCCTCTGTTCTCTCAAACGAGTCTTCATCCTCTGAGAAAGTTGCTGAATTTATAAAAGAGACATCTAACCTGAAGATCTCTGTCTATCCCCCGGATATAAATAAGAGCTTATATCAGTTTTTTCCAGAAGGAGAGGGGATAAGATTCGGACTCTGTGCTGTGAAGAATGTAGGAGAAAAGGCTGCGTTATCTATAATATCTATAAGAAAGACTGGTATGTTCAAATCATTTCTCGGTTTTTTGAACAGGATAGACCAACGGATTGTGACAAAACGCGCACTGGAAAGTCTGATCAAGGCAGGACTTTTTGACGAGATAAACAATGACAGAAATGGATTGTTAGAGAACCTTGGGCTCCTCCTGAAGAAGAGGGGAACACCTGGTCAGGTGTCGCTTTTTAAGGTGGATATAAAGAGAGAACCCCTCTCTCTTGTAGACCGTCTCTCTTATGAGAAGGAGTCCTTAGGTTTTTACCTGTCAGGACATCCCCTTAACAGATATTCTGATGAGTTATCTACCTTTGTAACCGCAAGCTCGTCCTCATTGTCTGCACTTCCTCTCCACAGCGAACAGGTTCTTTCAGGAATAGTGATAAAGAAAAAAACAAGACGAACCCAAAAGGGGGATGAACCATTTACCGTTATTACCCTGGAAGACCTTGAAGGTATCTATGAGGGGACGGCTTACGACATGCCTATTCCTGATAAAGAGACACCTGTTCTCGTAAAGGGAAAGGTTGGAACATTTTCAGGTAATAGAAATATGAGAATAGATAAGATAGTGCCACTTTCAAAGGTTCGGGAGCAGTTAGTAAAGGCTATTGAAATAGAGATCAATCTCATTGGTATTGCAGAGGAAACTTTGAAAAAACTGAAAAGTATCTTGCTTGACTCAAAAGGGGATAAAGAGGTCTTTTTAAGATTGGTAGAGGATAAAAAATGTACCATAGCAAGGAGTACAGGGTTGAAAGTTTCACCAAAGAGAGCAACACTATCCAAAATAAGAAAACTTCTTGGAGAAAGTTCTGTTGTATTAAAAGGAGGAATATGAGTGAATTTACCAGCATAGATGAAGCAGTAGAAGAGATAAAAAGAGGCAGGGTTATTATCATAGTGGATGATGAAAGACGAGAAAATGAAGGGGATTTTATTTGTGCAGCAGAAAAAGTGACTCCCCAGACCATTAACTTTATGGCAAAAGAGGGAAGGGGACTTATCTGTGTGGCACTTTCAAGAGATAGGTTAAAAAGCCTTGATATTCCAGATATGGTAAGAGAGAATACCTCAAAACTGGGGACTAAATTTATGGTATCAGTTGATGCAAGAGATGGTATCTCAACAGGTATATCAGCTCATGACCGTGCACATACAATAAAACTTCTCGTATCTCCTAAATCTGAGTCAGCCGATATTGTGAAACCTGGACATATATTTCCACTCGCCTATACCGAAGGGGGGATTCTACGCAGGGCAGGGCATACAGAGGCATCCTGTGATATTGCAAGATTTGCCGGGCTCCAATCTGCAGGGGTACTGTGTGAGATTATGGATGAAGATGGCACTATGGCAAGACTTCCAAGACTCTTTGAGATTAAAAGAAAGTATGGTCTTGCCCTTATAACCGTGAAAGACCTTATAGAATACAGGTTAAAGAGAGAACATCTTGTAAATAGGGTTATAGAGACAACTCTACCAACAGATTTTGGCGAATTTGCTCTCTATGTCTATGAGACTATTATAGAGAAAGAACATCATCTTGTTCTGGTCAAGGGAAAGGTTAAGGGAGAGGAGAATGTTCTGGTAAGGGTCCATTCTCAATGTCTCACTGGAGATGTATTTTCATCTCTACGGTGCGATTGTGGAGAGCAACTGAAAAGGGCTCTTAAGATGATAGAACAAGAGGGAAGAGGAGTCTTGCTCTATATGAGACAGGAAGGGAGGGGGATAGGGCTATTTAACAAGTTGAGGGCTTATGAACTCCAGGATAAGGGTCTTGATACGGTGGAGGCAAATGAAGCCCTTGGATTTCTGCCAGATTTGAGGGATTATGGCATAGGGGCACAGATTCTTTCTGATATTGGACTTTCAACAATAAGCCTTCTAACAAACAATCCAAAGAAAATTATAGGTCTTGAGGGGTATGGACTTACGATAGTTGAGAGAGTTCCAATAGAGATCCCACCTACTAATTTAACTTGTAAATATCTTCATACGAAGAAAGAAAAATTGGGACACATGTTGGAAGTAGTGAGTAGTGAGTAGTGAGTAGAGCGTAGGGCGTAGAGCGTAAGGCGTAAGGTGTAATAACCGTGAACCGTCAACTGTCAACCGTGAACCTCTAAAAATGATTCTTGCGCGCTACATATTGAGAGAGCATATTGTTCCATTTTTTTTTGGGCTTTTGCTTCTTACGACTATACTTATTATGAACAAGCTCTTTATTTCTATATGGAGTATTGTTGGAAGAGGGGTTCCTGGAAATCTGGTCATCTCTCTTTTGTGGCTATCACTTCCATCTATAATTACGCTCACAGTTCCTATGGCGGTGCTGGTTTCTGTCTTGATGGCGTTTGGAAGACTCTCTGCAGACCTTGAGATTGTTGCGATAAAGGTCGCAGGTCTTAACCCATTAAAGCTTATTATCTCTCCTTTAGTTCTCAGCTTATTGTTAACCCTTACAATGATCTGGTTCAATAACCATATCTTACCTGATGCCAACCATAGGCTAAAGAATCTCACAATAGATATATCTCAGAAAAAACCTGCGTTCAGAATCTCTGCGATGACCTTGATAAGAGATTTTGAAGATTATGACATACTTGCAAGAGATGTTGACCATAGGACTGGAAAGATTTATGATGTGACAATAACTGAAAAGGATGAAGGAAGGATGATAATCTCCCAAAAAGGCACCGTGGATACGAGGGGAGATGCTGTCTATATCCATCTTTTGGGGGGTGAGATACACGAAACAGACCCTTATGATGCGACAAAATATAGGAAGGTCACTTTTAAGGAACATACAATAGTGCTTCCAGTGGATACTGCATTTATAAGGAAGGAAAGGTCATATAGAGGTGAGAGGGAGCTGTCCGCAGAGGGGCTCAGAGACCGTATATATCAGATCAGAAGGAAAAGTCCTACCAGTCCTGCAAGAGAGAGATCAATTGCAAGGCTTAAGGTAGAGTATCATAAGAAGTTTGCAATTCCAATCTCCTGTGTCATATTTACTATTATGGGGGTTCCACTCGCTATGAAGATTAGAAGAAAGGGCATAACCGGCGGATTTGGGGTCTCGTTGCTCTTCTTTATGTTCTATTATATCTGTCTTATAGGTGGGGAAAAGCTTGGAGATAGAGCTGTTATACCCGCCTGGTTGTCTATGTGGTTTGCAAATATTGTATTGGGAACTATAGGTCTGATTTTATGCATCAGGAGTAAATAGTGTCCGGTGAATAATAGTTCTTTTTAGGACACAGATTGTAGGGGTAACCCTTGCGGTTACCCATCTAATGTAGGGGTAATCCTTGATGGAAGGTCAAAACCGAAATCCTAAATAAATACTGAAATAATACACCTTAAAAGGCCCAACCAGACCCAGATGAGTTATTTATACAGTGGAGATTTAGAGAAAATAAAGGCCAATAAGATTTTTTTTCTTGACAAATTACAATTTTTATGTTAAAACATGTCTATGCGATTATTTGTGCCATTATTTCTTCTCTTAACTATCTACATCGTTCCAGCCAGTGGAGAAGATCTTTCTCTAACTGACAGAGAGATTATTGAAGGGCTGACCAGCATCGGTTTCTTCACCCATCCGATAAGATATGTATAGCCCTGCCCTGTGTGTTCCCACAGAACACGCAGGGCGAGATGTATATTTGGAGTGCATTACCTTGGTAATGCACAGAGTGAAATGTAGTAGCGGGGCTTCAGCTCCGCCAGAATGTAGGCACGAATTCAATTCGTGCAAAAATAGGAGGTTAAGATGAAAAAGTTAGCGGCAATCATAGCGAGGCTAGCTGTAGGCATTGTTGCATTAGGAGTGTTAACCATCTCCTTGAACGCACAGGCACCAGATACACTCTGGACAAGGACATTCGGCGGAACTGCTGATGATCGGGGCCGCTCTGTTCAGCAGACCGCCAATGGTGGATATATCATAGCTGGAAATACCATGTCTTACGGTGCAGGTCTTGATGATGTATGGCTCATAAAGACAGATTCTCTCGGTGATACACTATGGACAAGGACATTCGGCGGAACTGCTGATGATCGGGGCCGCTCTGTTCAGCAGA
>CAYRBN010000043.1:0-1698 GCA_964422625.1 uncultured bacterium
TGGAAATACCTGGACCGAGACAGGTGACTTGCCTGGTGCTAAATCGGTATTTGCTCTTGCTCAAGGTGGAGATTCTGCTATCTATGCAGGGACTGATACCTCGGGAATAGTTTATAAGACACTTGATGGAGGAAGTACCTGGATTGAGTCTGGAGACCTGCCTCTCGCCACAAAGGTTCGCTCCCTGATTTATATTCCCGAATATTCTATGCTTGTTGCAGGGGTAGAGTCTGAGGATGATACTGCAAGGGTGTTTACTTCCCAAAATAATGGGGCAACATGGATATCCATAGGTGCGTTGCCAGGTGCATCTATTCCTTACTGTCTGCTTTATACTCTTGGTGGGTCTTTGCTTGCTGGAACAGACCATAATGGTGCTATATTTAAGGCAACTGGCTTTGATTCAACAGGGTGGCTCATATCATCTGTCTATAATACAGGAACAGATAATGGCAGCACGCAGTTTGGGGTTATGTCATGGAATGCGGAGGATAATAGTCAGGATGTTATCTTTCGTGTAAGAACTTTTCCTGGTGGTCTTGATTCCGTGGTCCTTGACTCACTTGCTCGTGATACGCTATGGCTTGACTCTGATACGGTTATAAATGGACAGGATATATCAACTATAAATTCTGTTAGCGATGGTGACCAGTATATTCAGTACAGAGTGGATTTAGTTACAAATAATCCCTTTGTAACCCCTATTCTTGAAGAGGTTCGCATTGAGTATACCCTTGATACGATACCGCCAGAAATTCTTGAGGCAAAGGCATTTGGAAGTGAGTATGTTGATGCTGATTCAGTAGTTATAAACGATTTTATTAGATTGTGCTTTAGAGAACCTACAAATAAATTTAGCATCACAAGCAACAATATAGACTATGTTCTGCACCTCCGTCCAGATACTCATTCATGGCTTGATGGAGATAGTAATATAGGAGATGCGGCCTGGAATGATGTAGGAGATACACTTAAAATTACCCTTTCATTTTCTGGAGGGGCACCGACTGTTCTGCCTGGCGATACAATCTTTGCTGTGAGTGATAGTTTTGGAGACCCATGGAATCCTATACCCCCTACTGTGATAGAAGGCACCTTTGCCCCATTTATTGATTCAATAGTTGCTTATGAGAACATTGATTCTATTGAAGGAATAGACTCTGATGATTATGTTACAATCTATTTCAGTAAGAGAACCAATAAACCTGTTATCCCAGATGCTCTAATAGATTCAATTCTCAGAGTGAGAAAGGGAGATTCTGTAAAGACCTGGCTCTCGGGTGGCGGAGAGACCAGGGCGATTTTCTGGGACACCCATGGATTTACTCTTACCTGCTCTCTATCAGTAGTGGGAGGAGTTCCAACAATTGCTGTTGGCGATACCCTATTTCCTGATAGTGCTGGAGGGATAGTGATAATGGATAAGTTTTTGAGATTTCCTGTCATATCATCCGCTACTATATCTGGAGATTTTGGGGATTATGGACCTATAATAGATTCCGCTCTTGCCTCATTTGACTCAATCCCAGTTCCTCCATACCAGTATGGCAATTGGGTAATCCTGTTCTTCAGCGAGAAGACAAATGCGCCTGTTATAGATAGCTCAAATATAGACAGTATTCTCAGGCTTTCAGGCGGGCACACCTGGCATATCGACACCCTATATGAAGTAAAAACTGATTGGAACCCTGGGGACCG
>CAYRBN010000043.1:1798-12452 GCA_964422625.1 uncultured bacterium
TCCCTGTCCCCCTGTCCCCTTGTCCCCAAGTCCCCTCTGTCCTTTAATGTCCAGATTGCTTCTAATCTCGCAATTGGTATAGTTATCAGGTCTTCAATCACAAGTTCCCTTTCTAAAATTACCTCGCCTATCTTACCAAAACTGATTCCCTGGAGAATCTCTTCAAATTCATCTCTCTTTTTTCTATCCACCTCTACAATAAATCTTGAATTGGATTCAGAAAAGAGGATAGATGCGGGGTCCTGGACTCCCAAGACAGGAACATTGTCAAGGGATACTCTTATTCCAAACCGTGTGCCAAAACAGACCTCTGCCAGTGCAACGGCTATCCCACCCTCTGAACAGTCATGACAGGAGATGACTATACCATCTCTTATTGCTCTGTGCAGTCTTTTATAGAGTTTGATAGCCTCCCTGGGATGAATAGATGGTTCCTCTCCACCCTCCATTCCCAAAATACGGTATAAGAGAGACCCTCCAGACTCTGGATATGTAGAGCCAATAATATAAATAGGGTTGCCTGGAGATTTGATGCTTTGTGTGATAGCCTTGTTCACATCTTCTATAATCCCAATTCCTGATATGAGTATGGTTGGCAAGACAGACTGCTTTTTACCTTCTGTTTCAAACTGATTATACAGACTATCCTTACCAGATATGAAGGGCATCTCATAGACCAGTGCAGTATCATATAGTGCCTGGCATGCCCGAACAAGCTTGCCCATAGTTACAGAGTCCTCTGGATTGCCCCAGGAGAAGTTGTCAAGAAGCGCAATCCTTGATGGATCTGATCCTACTGCACAGAGATTTCTTACTGCCTCATCAAGTGATGATGAGCCATTTTTATAACCATCTTCATAGAAAGGGGCAAGGCCATGTCCTATCACAATCCCCCTGTCTCCTTTTGTCTCTAACGGTTTTATTACTGCTGCATCAGCAAGAAGTGGTTTTATCACGGTTCCACCCTGAACCTCATGGTCATACTGTCTCACAATCCATTCCTTTTTTGCAATGTTAGGATGGGAAAGCATTCTCTCAAATATAGATTTTATATCCAGCCCCTCTAATGTCTCATCTCCCTCTCTCTTTTTTCTTGATATTATGGCAGTCTTTGCAGTCTTTGGCATTCCGTGAAGCAAGAAGTCAAGGTCCAGATCTAATATCTTCTGCTTGTCATAACTGACATTGATTCTACCTGACTCTATAAACTTGCCTATTACAGTCAGCTCACTCTCCGCATCAGTGAAGATTCTCTTTAATTCCTCAAGGTTCTTCAAAGGGGCAGAAAGCACCATTCTCTCCTGTGATTCAGATATCCATATCTCTGTTGGGGATATTCCCTCATATTTCAGAGGGATATTCCTGATGTCCACCTCCAAACCAAGTCCTTCTGCGAGCTCTGATGCCGCCGTGCATACTCCCCCTGCTCCACAGTCTGTTATGGAATTGTATAGTCCCCTATCCCTTGCTATGAGAAGTGCATCAAGAAGATTTTTCTCTCTCAGAGGGTCTCCTATTTGAACAGCAGAGCCGAACTCCTTCTGTGTAGTCTGATTCATAACACCCGAGGAGAATGTAGCACCGTGTATGCCATCCCTGCCTGTTCTGCCTCCAACAAGCATCGCAAGGTCCCCCTCCATCACTCTCTTTTTGCAAGCTCTCTTTGGCATTATACCGACACAACCGCAGTAGACGAGAGGGGTTGTGGTATAATCCTTGTGATATGTTACCGAGCCGTTCACAGTTGGAATGCCAAGTTTATTGCCATAATCAGCAACCCCTGATACTATTCCACGAAGTATTCTCTTGGGGTGTAGGACACCCTTTGGTAATGAGGAATAGGGGGTATCTGGCTCCCCTACACAGAAAACATCAATATTCGCAATAGGCTTTGCCCCAAGCCCACAACCGAGTATATCTCTGACAACTCCCCCAATTCCAGTAGCCGCTCCACCATAAGGTTCAAGAGCCGATGGATGATTATGCGTCTCAATCTTGAAGCATATTGCATATTCCTCATCAAATTCAATAATACCAGCATTATCCCTGAATGCCGAAATAACCCAGGGCTTATTTAACTCTTCTGTAACTTTCATAATAGTAGATTTAAGCAGATTTTTGTATTTTGCATTTTGCATTTTGCATTTTGCACTTTGTACTTCTACATCTCCTCTCATTGTCTTATGGGAACAGTGTTCTGACCAGAGGATACCAAATGTCTCAAGTTCTGTAACCGTTGGGTCCCTTCCCTCTTTTGAAAAATAACAAGATATCTCCTTCATCTCCTCTCTATTTAGAAACAGTCCCATAGACTTGCTTAAGTTCAGAAGTTCTTCCCCTGTCCGAGACGATATATTTAGAGTCATCACCTCTATCCTTGGACATCGGACATCGGACCTCGGACCTCGGACCTCATCCCTTACACAATGTTCTATCAGAGGGTTGAGGAGGACTCGTTCCTTTATAAGGTTTATTGTCTTCTCATCTGTATTATGGAAAATATATTTTTTGATGGTCTTTACCCCGTCAAGTTCTATTCCTATTTTCCTTATCACATTCAGTGTATCAAGTGCAACAGGGTCCATCACCCCCGGGTTCAAGGCAACCTCAACTATCTTTACCGTTTCTGGAAACTGGAATGACCCCCACTCTTCAGATACAGGGTCGGTAACTATCTCTATAATTCGTGAAAACTCCTGCTCTGTGATCTCTCCATAGAGAAGATACACATTAAGCATCTCAACCTTGCCCAAGGAGAGCCCAATGTCCTCTATATCTTGTCTCAACCGTTCTTCCCTTGTATCATTTTTTCTTCTTATCTCTATTCTTCTCATAATGATAAGATTATAACATAAAAACAGAAAAAAGTCAATCAGAAAAAGAACAAAGGGTTAATTTTTTCTTGACAAAACAGTATTCTTATGTTATTATAGACTGATTATGTTCAAGGTTCATGGGTTCAGGGTTCAGGATTCAATATCCACCAACCGTGAACCGTCTTTAACCGTGAACCGTCCTTAACCTACAAACTTTAAACCTATGTATAAGCGATATGGAATGGGATGGATACCGGACTATCCTGATATCAGGGATTATACACCTGATCACAGGATAATTGTCCCCATCCTTAAAAATGTTAAACAGAAGGGTTCTCTCCCTCCATCTGTGGACCTTAGAGGGTGGTGTTCACCAGTTGAAAACCAGGGGGATATAGGGTCCTGCACTGCACAGGCAGGGATTGCTCTGGTTGAATACTATCAGATGAGGGCGTTTAATAGGCAGGTAGATGCATCCAGACTGTTTTTATATAAAACCACGAGAAATTTACTTCATCTGGGGGGTGATACCGGGGCAACTATAAGGGCAACGATGGGGGCGATGGTGCTATTTGGTAGCCCTCCTGAGGAATACTGGCCATATATTGCAGATAACTTTGACAAAGAGCCTCCAGCGTTCTGTTACTCTTTTGCAAAGGAGTATCAGGCAATAAAGTATTTTAGACTTGACCAGCGGGATCTAAATGGAGAAAAACTCCTCTCTCTTATAAAAAGAGAGCTTGCAGATGGCATTCCGTCTATGTTTGGTTTCACTGTATATGATTCTATCTATGATGCCCAAAAAGACGGCAAAATTCCGTTCCCCTCATCTCTGAACAGGGTCATTGGGGGACATGCAGTTGTAGCTGTTGGATACGATGATGGAGTAGAGATAAAAGAGAGCAAAGGAGCGCTACTAATCAGAAACTCATGGGGTGAGAGTTGGGGTATCCAGGGATACGGATATTTACCATATGACTATGTTTTAGAAGGGCTTGCCAGGGACTTCTGGTCCCTCATAAAAACTGAATGGATAGCGATTGGAAGATTTAAAGATTGAAGATTCTGACTATTTACTATTCACGATTCACGATTTACGCTTCACGGTCTTTTAATTTTTAATTTTCGGATTTCCCGCCATAGGCGGGTAGGAGGTCTTATGCCAACGATAAATCAGCTCTTAAGGAAACCGAGAAAAAAAGTGATATCAAAGTCAAAATCGCCTGCTCTTGCAGGTTCCCCACAGAAGAGGGGAGTATGCACGAGGGTCTATACAACAACTCCCAAAAAACCAAACTCTGCCCTGAGAAAAGTTGCAAGGGTGAGATTGACAAACGGATTTGAGGTAACTTGTTACATACCAGGGGAAGGACATAATCTACAGGAACACTCCATAGTGCTTGTCAGAGGAGGTAGGGTTAAAGACCTGCCAGGAGTAAGATACCATATAGTGAGGGGAGTTCTTGATAGTGCAGGGGTTGAAGGACGAAAGAAATCACGATCACTCTATGGAGTAAAGAGGGAAAAATAAACCTGGAATATGCATTAGCCACAGAACTTCACAGAAATACACAGAAGATGGGAAAAATAGAATTTTTTTCTGTGAAATTCTGTGGATTTGTGCATTACTGGAGATAATCTAAATACGAATCCTTTTGCAGATGGATATAAAAATTCCCACAGATATAAGCCCAAGCAGATAATAGCACATCCAGTTTGTTGGCAGGAATGGAGTGTTGGGTGATGTATAAAGAAGTGAGAGATAGACTATCGCAATAGAGATAATCGCAGAACCCCCACTTACTGCAATTATATTAAAAAGTAGCCTTAGCCTGAGCCAAAAAAGAGTCTTTCTATGTAGGGATAACCCTTGTGGTTGTCCGACTGTCTTCCAGTTTCTCATCACAGAGGTAGATTCTGCGTATAGTAAGACAGAGAAGATAAAAACCAGAAAAAAGAACCCTCCTACGATGACAGTGCCTATCCGCAATTCCTTCATATCATTCCATAGCTCCCTAAGAGCAATTTTTCCGTAGAACACATCTACTACTCCATTTATCTCTATCAGTTTTTGAGCAAGATACTCCATCTCATCTTCACCCTTATTCAATGGATATACTCTCAATAAAGAAGGGAGAGAAAATTCATTTAGTTCCTTATCTATATAGCCTTCTAACCTCTTTCTGGTCTCTGTCATTTCAACCTCATCTACCCCCTCAACATTTTCTGCTTCTTTTATAGAGGCTATAATACTCTCACTATCTCCATTAAAGAATACCCGTATCTCAACCCTCTCTATCTCTTCATCAAAATCAGACTGCCTTCGCCAATAGTAGAAAAGTCCAAGAAAAAGAAGGAGGGAGGAAATGAATATTGTTATCACATATCTCATAGATATACGCTGTCGCTCAATGAAAAATGAAAAGTGTAAATTGAAAAATGCAAAATGAAAGAGACGCTTAGAAACGGTTCACGGTTAACTGTCAACTTTCTCTAACCCCTTGAACCGTTGAATCTTTCACAGACAACGGCGTATAACAGTATGTTTACGATGCTTCGCTAACTGCCTTCGACACTTCGCAAACACGCAAACCAATACCCTATTATAGCATCTTTTCTTATATTTGTCAAGGGAAATATCCACCAATTTGACTGAACACCCTCAAAAAAAAGCTTGACTTTTTTGAAATGTTAATGTATAATTTTTAAGATGCAGATAAAGGTAGATAGACAGGATAGAGAGTTGTAGGGATAGGGTTTATCCCTGTCCGCAGGTCGGACAACCACAAGGGTTGTCCCTACATTAGAATGGGTAACTGCAAGGGTTCTCCTACAATCTGCGTTCTAAAAAGAAACCATTTTTCACTGCACACTTGTTATTTTAATGAATGCAAAGAATAGGGATGCTTGAGACGATAGAGCAGGCTATTGCAATAAAAGAGGAACTAAAAAGAGAATTGCCTTATATGGAGGGAGCATGTAAGCTCCTTATAGATTCTATTAGAAGAGGTAATAAGATTCTGTTTTGTGGAAACGGTGGAAGTGCAGCAGATGCCCAACATATTGTGGCGGAGCTGGTTCATAAATTAACAAGGAGAAGAAAGTCCCTGCCAGCTATAGCCCTCACTACAAATACCTCTCTCCTTACAGCAATCGCAAATGACGATTCCTATGATCTGATTTTTTCCCGCCAGATAGAGGGAATAGGGAGATCCGGGGATATTTTAATAGCAATTTCTACAAGTGGGAACTCCCCCAACCTACTTAAAGCTGTATCTATGGCGAAATTTATTGATATGAAAACAGTGTGCCTCTGTGGTAGTGGTGGAAGACTGAAAGAGATTGTGGATATAGCCATAAAGGTGCCATCAACAGATACCCAGAGGATTCAAGAATGTCATATACTCATAGGGCATATTATAACAGAGGTGATAGAGGATGCTTTCGCTTAGAGCTTACGCAAAGATAAATCTTGGACTTTCTATTCTGGAACAGAGAGGAGATGGTTATCACGATATAGAAAGCGTCTTCCAGAAGATAAGTCTTTACGATGAGATATATATTAAAAAAACTGATCAAGGGATAGAATTCTCCAGCAATTCCCCACCTTATGGAAAGGATAATATATGTTTTAAGGTAATAGAGAGTTTCTTTACCCTCTCTGGTCTTAAGGCAGGGGTTAAGGTTGTCCTGGGTAAGAATATATGGTCGGGTAGTGGGCTTGGTGGAGCAAGTTCAGATGCTGCTGTGCTTCTTCAGGGGCTGAATCAGATATATGGATACCCAATAGAGAAAGAGATACTTTTTGAGATTGCAACTTCTCTCGGGAGCGATGTTCCATTCTTTCTTAATGGAGATACAGCAGTGGTAAAGGGGCGCGGAGAGGTAATTAATTCTCTATCTATACATTTTCCAATGAACCTTGTTCTGGTCTATCCTAACTTTGGAATAGAGACGAAATGGGCATATAGGGCTATTGATGAGGTAAAGAGAGAAGGAAAGAAAGACATAGGATTGATTATAGAGTTTCTGAAGAAAGGGGATATAGATAGAATTGCGGAGTCGCTCTTTAATGATTTTGAGGGGATAGTATTTAGAAAGTATCCTGTTCTTGCAGAGATAAAAAAGAAATTGCTAAGGTGTGGCTGTATTGGTGCTTCCCTCTCAGGCTCAGGTAGTGTGGTCTATGGCATCTTAAAGGAGAAAGAGGATGAGGAAAAATGGAAGAGATGCATGGGGACGGGGGTTAGTTTGTTAGTTTGTTAATTGGTTAGGTGGTTAGTTTGTTCGTTGGTTAGTTGGTTAGGTGGCTGTCCTTTACCGATAACCTAATAACCAATAACTAATAACAAATAACCAATCTTACTGCTTACTTTTTTTACTGGAGGTTGTATGGAAATTACAGATGTCAGGATATTCCCTCGGGGAGAGGCAAAGCTTAAGGCGTTTGCCTCTATGACCTTTGATGACTGCTTCAGAGTGAAGGGTCTGAGAGTGGTTGAGGGAAGTAATGGTCTCTTTGTCGCTATGCCGTCAAGAAAACTGCCTGACGGAACTTTTGAGGATGTTGCGCATCCTCTGACAAGAGAGATGAAGGCTCAGGTTGAGGAGAAGGTGCTTACAGAGTATAAGAAGATGGTTGGGGAGGGTGGGGAGTAGCGAATAGTGAGTAGTGAGTAGTGAGTAGTGGAATAGTAAGCAGTAGGCAGTATGCAGTAAGCAGAGAACAATCAATTAGCAATGCTTCTCCTCTACGCCCTACGCCTTACGCTCCACGCTCAACGCTCTACGCTATCTATCGGGGGTCGTCTAATTGGCAGGACACCGGCCTTTGAAGCCGAGAATTGGGGTTCGAGTCCCTGCCCCCGAGGGTATAGATATTTAGTTGGTTAGTTTGTTAGATGCTGACCAACTTACTAACTAACCAACTAACCCGGGGGTTTTATGGTTACAAGAGAGCAGGTTCAAAAGATTGTGGACTTTAAGGGAGATGGTAATCCTGTGGTCAGCCTATATCTCTCTCTGAGTCCGGAGAGATTGAAAAACAGGGAATTTGTGACAGAGGCTAAGGCTTTACTGAAAAGATTGGATGTTGAGTCCTTGCTTAAAGATGAACAGAGAAAGATAGTTCGGTTCCTTGAGACAAAGTTTGATCCATCCTCCCGCTCAGTTGTAATATTTTCATCGCCAAAAGATAACTTCTTTCAGTTTTATGAGGTTCCTATACCTGTGAAGAGTGTCTGTATAGTTGAGAAGGAACCCTATATAAAACCTCTCATAAGACTTCTTGAACAGTATGAAAAATATTGTCTTGTGCTTGTGGATGGGAAAAAGGCGAGAATTTTTTCCGCCTATATCGGAAAATTAGAAGAGCATACCTCTATACTTGATGATGTCCCAGGATGGCATAAACAGGGCGGATGGTCACAGGCAAGGTTTCAACGGCATATAGAACAGTACATCTATGAACATCTGAAAAGGGTGGCAGATATGACACTCACCTTTTTTAAAAGGGAACAGTTTGATAGGCTTATAGTTGGTGGTCATCATGATCTAGTAGCCCATTTCAAGAACATACTCCATATATATCTTGCCCGAAGATTTTTTGGCGAGTTCAGGGTAGATGTGGATGCATCTGGTCAGGAGATAGAAAAAAGAGTTTTCTCTCTTATAAAGAATATAGAAAAAAAGGAGAACGAAAAGCTTATGAAGAGGGTGCTGGACAATATGGGGAAGATGGCAGTTTCTGGTATAAGGGATGTGGTAGATGTATTAAATCAAGGGAGGATACAGGTCTTACTTGTAGATTCCGATCTTGGTATGAAGGGATGGAGATGCCCAAAATGTCATTTTATTTCTACTGGTTTAAAAGAATGTGAAATGTGCGGTGTTGATACGGAGAAAAGTGAGGACATCATTGAAAATATTATAGAGCAGAACTTTGAACTTGCTGGCGAGATTCATTTTCTTGATAATAACAGAAAACTGAAAGACCTTGGCGGTATATCCGCAATCCTCAGATGGTAAGAAGAGAAGTCCAATATCCAAAGAGAGTAGAGAGTTAAGAGTGAAAACAGGATGTCTCACCTATTCCTACGAAAATAGAGGTGTCAGGAGGTAACTTCTGATACCACAATGATAGAAAAATCAGGGGTAATCTCTGTTTATCCCGTTAAATAGAACTGTTACAAGAATGCTCTGATATTTATTGTTACATTATTTAACGGGGTGAATCTGCGTTCTAAAAAAGCATCTTGCCAAAGGTAATTTTTTTCTTGACAATTCCTGATGAAAGTGCTTTATAGTTCATTAGGTTAGCCTATGTTTACGCACCTAAAGGAACTTATAAAACATAAAGAACTTTTCTTTATCTGGACTGCAAGGGATGTAAAGGTCCGATATAAGCAGACGCTCATTGGGGTTCTATGGGCGCTCTTCCGTCCATTTGCCACAATGGTTGTATTTACTGTGATATTTTCCAAGTTTTTTAGCGTGCCGTCAGAGGGTATCCCATACCCAATATTCTCCTTCAGTGCCCTTGTGCCCTGGATGTTTTTTGCTACATCTGTTACAACAGGGGTTGCCAGTATTGTCAATAATATGGGGCTTGTTACAAAGATATATTTTCCAAGAGAGATATTTCCATTTTCATCTATTGGTGCTGCATCTGTAGACTTTGGCATCTCCTTGTGTCTGCTTTTGGTAATGATGATATTCTATAGGACCCCGGTAACTCCCTGGCTTTTATTCGTTCCGGTGCTTGTTCTGATACAGCTAATACTCTCTGCGGGTATCTCTCTTTTTGCATCAGCGGTAAATGTCTTTTACAGGGATATAAGGTTTATATTTGAACTTGGTGTCCAGCTATGGATGTATCTGACACCGGTAATCTATTCTGTTGACGCAGTTCCAGAAAGGTTTATCTGGCTTTATATGGCAAACCCTATGGCACCAATTATAGATTCCTACAGGAAAATTTTGGTCCTGGGTCAGCCGCCTGAATGGCGGTTTCTTGGAATGGCAGCAGGAGTGAGCCTTCTTATATTTATAATTGGGTATAGATATTTCAAGAAGATGGAGGGGAAGTTTGCGGATATAATTTAAGAAAGTAGCGAGTAGTGAGTAGTGAGTAGTGAGTAGAATGGGGTTGTGTCAATTTTATGAATAAACCGCTTTTATTTGGTTTTTTCTCTCTCTAAAACGGTAGGGCAATAGCAAACAATAGAGGGCCGTGCAAAAACAACCCTGCGGATATTGTAGGGACAGGGCTTGTCCCTGTCCGCTACATTGTAGGGACAGGGTTTATCCCTGTCCGTAGACTTCGTGTTGTAGGAGCACACAGAGGCCTGGGAATGAAAATAAAAAACTCTGCGTCCTCTGCGTCCTCTGCGGTTAGACATTATACATAACCGTAGAATGGGAAAGGAGGGAAAATGAAGACAAAGAGATTTGAAGATATGGTAGTTTGGCTGAAGGCACACATTCTGGTTCTTGAAATTTACAGACTGACGAGGGAATTTCCACAAGATGAACGATTTGGGTTGACTTCACAGATGAGAAGGTGTGCTGTTTCGGTTCCCGCGAATATCGCCGAGGGTTACCGGAGAAAAGGAATGAAAGATAAACTTAAGTTCTATAACATTGCTCAAGGTTCTCTCGAGGAGTTACGATATTACCTGATTCTATCAAAAGATTTAGGATATCTTAAGGTTCCATCAAAGTATATTGAGTTACAAGAAGAAGTAGCCAGAATCCTTTCAGGATATAGGAAAGGAATCAAGTAAAAGCTCACTACCCACTACTCACTACCCACTACCCACTACTCACTACTCACTACT
>CAYRBN010000044.1:0-7221 GCA_964422625.1 uncultured bacterium
TCCTCATAAACGCTTTCCAATAGACCCGGACCTAAAGTTGAATGAACTTCAATAGAACAAGCAATTATCCCAGATTATGCATTAAACACAGAGAACTAAATCTACTCTGTGACCTCCCGTCTTTCGACGGGACAGGTCTGTGGTTTATCATATTCTTTCATACTTTTTTTTACAGTACCCAACTATTATACTATTATTTTTCCCATTTGTCAAGAGAAAAAAGTATTTTTATTAAGTTCCCGTTAATTTTTATCTTGACATTGCTCTTGCCATCTCCTTCAGGTATTTCCCTGTGTAGGAGTTTTTCTCTTTTGCGACCCTCTCAGGTGGTCCCTCTACAACGAGATAACCACCCTCCTCTCCACCCTCTGGCCCAAGGTCAATGACCCAGTCTGCACACTTTATCACCTCAAGGTTGTGTTCAATCACAATAACCGTGTTCCCTTTGTTCACAAGCCTGTTTAAGACCGAAAGGAGAAGCCTTACATCATCAAAGTGGAGCCCTGTTGTAGGCTCATCAAGAAGATATAGGGTCTCTCCTGTTGCAACCTTTGACAGTTCACGCGAAAGTTTGACCCTCTGTGCCTCTCCCCCAGATAGTGTGGGGGCAGGTTGTCCGAGTTGTATATAGCCAAGACCTACCTCATAAAGAAATGAGAGCCTCTTTTTTATTTTTGGAATTGCATCAAAAAATTTCAATGCCTCGGTAATGGTCATTGAGAGAACATCTGCTATGTTTTTATCTCTGTATTTCACCTCCAATGTCTCACGGTTATATCTTCTCCCCTTGCAGGTCTCACAGGATATATATACATCAGGGAGAAAATGCATCTCAACCTTTATCAACCCATCGCCCTCGCAGGATTCACACCTCCCTCCCCTCACATTGAAAGAGAACCTGCCAGGCTTATATCCCCTCATCTTTGATTCAGGAAGCTCCGCAAACAGTTCTCTAATATAGGTAAAGACCCCTGTATATGTAGCAGGATTTGAGCGAGGAGTCCTGCCTATTGGTGCTTGGTCTATATTGACAACCTTGTCTATAAGCTTTAGATTCTCTATCCCCCTATGTTCACCTGGTAAGAGCCTTGAACCATAGAAATGTCTCGCAAGGGCACGATAGAGTGTCTCATCTATAAGTGAAGACTTCCCACTACCTGATACACCTGTAACCACCACAAAGAGTGAGAGGGGGATTCGGACATCTAACCCCTTCAGGTTGTTATGCCTTGCTCCTCTTATTACTAACCATCTATCTTTAGTCGGGCTTCTTTTTTGCGGAATCTCTATCCCTTTGCTTCCACTAAGATACGCACCTGTGATTGATTTTCTGTTATTCTGGAGAGCGTCTGGTGTTCCTGTCCCAACCACCCATCCACCATACTCACCTGCACCCGGTCCAAGATCTATTATATAATCAGACTGGAGAATGGTCTCCCTGTCATGTTCTACTACCACGACCGTATTACCCATATCACGGAGTCTCTTTAGGGTAGAGAGTAGTCTCACATTATCCCTCTGGTGAAGCCCGATTGATGGCTCGTCAAGGATATACACAACGCCAACAAGGCCTGAACCAATCTGTGTTGCAAGTCTCACCCTCTCATCCTCTCCACCCGAAAGTGTCCCTGCTTTTCTTGACAGTGTAAGATAGGAGAGCCCAACATCTATAAGAAAGTCAAGCCTTCTCTCTATCTCTTTTACTATCAGCCTTGCTATTTTCTGTTCTGTTTCAGTCAATTGCAAGTCCTTAAACAAGTTCCTTGCCTCCCCTATAGAGAATCTGGTAAGTTCATCAATATTGACACCCTGAATCCTTACACAGAGACTCTCCTTTTTTAACCTTGCCCCAGCACACTCCTTGCAAGGCGATACGACCATATATCTTTCAATCTCCCTCCTTATAAAATTGGATTCTGTATTTAGATATAGCCTGAGAAATCTCGGTATCACCCCCTCAAAGCCAGCTCCGCCTTTCAGTATTACATCCCTTGCCTCATTAGATAGATCCTGCCAGGGTGTGTGAAGTGAAAAGTCCTGTCTTTTTGAAAGGGCTTTGAGCCGTCGCAGAAGCCACCTGCGGGGTTCACCCCAGGGTGCAACCACACCATCCAGTATAGAGAGTGAGCCATCCTTTATTATCAGTTCAGGGTCTACACCAAGTTCTGTGCCAAGTCCATGACAGGAAGGGCAAGCACCGTAGGGAGAATTGAACGAGAACATACGGGGGGTCAGTTCTTCATACGATATTCCACAGACAGGGCAGGAGAATCTGGTAGAAAATATCTCTTCTCTTTTCTCTGATAGATTCTCTATCTTGACAATTCCATCCCCCTCTCTCAGCGCAATCTCCACAGAATCTGCAAGTCTTGAGCGGATATCCTCTTTCATCACAAGACGGTCAACAACAACCTCAATACTGTGCTGTTTATATCTTTCAAGTGGAGGCACATCCGAGAGCAGATGGACATCTCCATCTATCCTCACCCTCACATATCCCTTCTTTGATAATTTTAAGAGAAGGTCTCTGTATTCTCCCTTTCTCCCTCGGACTACGGGACCAAGGACATGAAATCTTGTTCCTTTTGGCATCTGGAGTATTCTATCCACAATCTGGTCAACTGTCTGGGCAGAAATCTCTCGCCCACATATATAACAATAGGGCATACCAATCCGTGCAAAGAGGAGTCTCAGATAGTCGTATATCTCTGTTATGGTTCCAACGGTTGAACGGGGGTTTTGGGAGGCGGTACGCTGGGAGATGGATATTGCAGGGGATAGTCCCTCTATATAATCAACATCGGGTTTCTGCATAACCCCGAGAAACTGTCGGGCATAAGCAGAGAGGGATTCTACATATCTTCTCTGCCCTTCTGCATACAGGGTATCAAATGCAAGGGATGATTTACCTGAACCTGATATACCTGTTATCACAACCAATCTGTTCTTCGGAATCTCCACATCTATGTTTTTCAGATTGTGGACCTTTGCACCCTTTATCAAGATCTTATCTGGAATCATGTCGCTTCGCTCCGTTGCAAAAAGACGGTTATCGGTTATCGGTAAAGACCAACATCAAAGACAGTTATTAGTTATTTGTTATTAGCCCAGAATATGCATTAACCACAGATTACACAGATTTTCACAGATTGTATAAGAATCTTCAAGATATGACTTTTCACCTTTTAGGTGAAGAACATATCTTAATCTGATTGTTGCAAATTCTTTACTGACTTGTCTTGTGATAATCTTGTGTAATCTCGTGGTTTTTTAACGCATAATTTGGGATTAGTTATTGGTTATTAGGTTATTACTCCCTTACGCCTTACGCCCTACGCCTCACGCTCTACGCCTCCCTCCTTCATCCTTCATAATTCATAATTCCAAGCATCCTTCATCCTTTTTCCTTTTTCCTTTTTCCTTTATCCTTGTCCCTCCTATCACCTGACACCTGGATTATATCACTAAATCTCCAGGATGTCAAGAAATAAAAAATCCTGTCTCTTATAAGTCTCTTACAAGTCCCTGTTATATCAAAGAAAACCCCTCCTACAACTGTCTAAATGAGGATTGTAGGAGGGACTTTCCAGTCCCGACAACATTATCGGGGTTAGAAAACCCCTCCTACAACTATTGTTTTCTTGCTTGCAGCTGATGCCACAATTAGATAAAAATCCTGTTAATCCTGTCAAAAAATTTTTCTTGACAAAGGCTCAAATTCGTGTTATAATCCTTTTATGAGACTTGGGGTAAACATAGACCATATTGCCACACTCCGCTCTCAGAGGGACACTCCTTATCCTGACCCTGCTTGGGCAGTCCCTATCGTGGAGCTTGCAGGTGCAGATGGGATAACCTGTCATATCAGACTTGACAGAAGGCATATTACAGAGAGAGATCTCAAACTGATAAAAGAGTTGACCACTACCCATCTCAATGTTGAGCTCTGCACAGACCAGAATATAGTAAAACTTATATCTGATCTCAAACCAGATCATGCCTGTCTTGTTCCAGAAAGAGCAGAGGAGCAGACCACAGAGGGTGGACTTGACATAATAAGAGCCAGAAAAGATATTGAAGAGAGTGTGAAGGTGCTGAGGGCAGCTGACATCTCAGTTACCCTCTTTGTAGAACCAGAGGAAGCTATTATGGAGGCTGCCAAAGAGATTGGTGTGTCTGCAGTGGAGCTGAATACAGATAGCTACTGTAAAGTGGGAGGAGATGAGATAGAGAGACTAAAAAACGCAGCAATTGCTGCCCATAATCTTGGGCTGGAGGTTCACGGAGGACATGGTCTCAACTATCAGAATGTGCGCGGAATCCTCTCTGTTCCCCATCTTGTAGAACTGAACATAGGACACAGTATAGTATCAAGGGCAGTATTCACAGGTCTCTCTCAGGCAGTAAAGGAGATGTTAAACGCTATCGCTCAATGCAAGAGGAGAAGGGGAGAAGGGGAGAAGGGGAGAAAGGGAGAAAGGGAGAAGGATGAAGGATGCTTGGAATTATGAATTATGAAGGATGAAGGAGGGAGGCGTAGAGCGTAAGGCGTAGGGCGTAAGGGAGTAATAACCTAATAACCAATAACAAATAACTAATAACCGTCCTTGCAACACCTGTAACCTGACACCTGATTTGACCTAATAACTAATAACTAATAACTGTCTTTGATGTTGGTCTTTACCGATAACCGATAACTGATAACCGATAACCGTCTTTTTACAATGGAGCGAAGCGACCTGGTTCATGTTCTTCTCTTATATGCACCCGGTATAAACTGTGATGTTGAAACATCTGTGGCATTTGAATACTGTGGTGCCAGGGTGGAAAGACTCACAATAAGAGAACTGGAAAGAGCCCCCAGGAGACTGTTAGACTATAACATACTTGTCCTTCCAGGTGGATTTTCTTATGGGGATTCTATCGCAAGCGGAAAGATTCTCTCTGTCTATTTCAAGGAGTTTTTGAAAGATACTATCTCCGATTTTTTGGCACACAGAACACTGGTTTTAGGAATATGTAACGGGTTTCAGGTGCTATTAAAATCCGGACTTTTTGGAAAGGGAGTAACACTTACAGAAAACAGACAGGGACGATTTGAAGATAGATGGGTGAAGTTGAAGGTTGTGAACAAAAGCTCTCCCTTCACAAAGGGGATGGACATTGTGGAACTTCCCATTGCACACGGGGAAGGAAGAGTCGTAACAGTGGATGGGAATATGAATAAGGCACTGGTGTATGTAGATGCGGAGGGCAGTCCAACAATAGAATATCCGGACAACCCAAATGGGAGCGAGGATGGAGTTGCTGGGATATGTGACAGCACAGGAAGAATATTCGGCCTCATGCCTCACCCAGAGAGATTCTTCCTACCTATGCAGTATTATAAGGAATGGAAAAATGGTGTCCCTTATGGTATGAAGATTATAAAAAATGGGGTTGATTGGGTCAGGAAAGCGTAAGGCGTAACAGGTGGAGTGGCTTGCTCCTTTAATCTTCTAATCGTGTAATCTATGGAGGAATTATGAAAAAGATAGAGTTTGACATCCTTCTGACAAATGCTCCTGGAAGTTTCAAGGATACATGTAAAGTGATAAGAGACTCAGGGGCAGAGGTCCTGGCGTATGCCCTGACACCTGTGGATTCCTGTGGCCTTCTCCAGATTGTTACAGATAATGACAAGAAGATGAGAGAGGCATTCAAAAAAAACAGCATCCATTTCATGGAGACCGATGTCCTGGTGATTAAGGATGTCTACCATGCCGGGGATATATATGAGGTGTCTGAGATGCTTGCCAGGGAAAATATAAATATCAACTTCTCCTATTCTGGCAGGGATGGGATTATTGTATTTGAGGTTGACAATGTAGACCGAACAATAGCCGTTTTGGAAGGATAAAGGATAATGGAGCGAAGCGACCTGGAGTGCATTACCTTGGTAATGCGCAGTAGCAAGCTACTGCACTCCAGTCAAGCCACTAGACTTTGGACATTGAACCCTAGAACCCTTAAACTCATGACCCTTAAAAATGCGAGATAGAGTTGAATATGAAAAACTTGAGGAGCGGACACTTGGCTCCTACGCAATGAAGAGTAAATTCTCAAAAGGGAGGAGATATAGAGAAGATGAGACGAGATACCGAACCTGTTACCAGAGAGACAGGGGTAGGATTATCCATTCTACCGCGTTTAGACGACTTGAGTATAAGACCCAGGTATTTATCAATCATGAAGGGGATTATTACAGAACACGACTGACCCATACAATAGAGGTCTCCCAGATAGCCCGGGCAATCGCACGGACACTAAGATTGAATGAAGACCTTACAGAGGCAATAGCACTTGCACACGATATAGGACATACGCCTTTTGGACATGCCGGAGAGGAGGCACTTGCCAGTCTTATGGGAGAGAAGGGTTTTGAACACAATCGCCAGGGACTGAGGGTTGTGGATAGACTGGAGGAGAGATATCCCGATTTCCCTGGTCTCAATCTCACTTATGAGACCAGAGAGGGAATTATAAAACATAGCACCATCTATGATAGACCCCAATTAGAGGAGATGGAGGAATTTAACCCGGATCTTTCCCCCACTCTTGAGTCCCAGGTGATAAATGTTGCAGATGAGATCGCCTACAACTCTCATGACCTTGACGATGGCGTGAAATCAGGCTATATAACACCAGAAGAACTTGAGGCCGTCTCTCTGTTCAAGGAAATATACGGTGAGGTAAAAAAAAGAGAGCTCTCACCTGAAATCTCACTTGCAAAAACAATCCGAAGAATTATCGCAGTCCAGGTTACCGATGTCATAATAGAGACAGAGAGAAGACTGAAAGAGCACTCAATAAAAACCGTGAAAGACCTCGGCTCAGCCCCTCTTATAGTGGGTTTCCAAAAAGAGATGCTCCAAAAACAGAGAGAGATGAGACAGTTTCTCTGGGAAAAGCTCTACTCCCATTACAAGGTTGTAAAGACACAACTGAAGGCAAAGAGATATATAACCGAGCTCTTTAAGAGGTATCTTGAGGACCCACGACAGCTCCCTCCTTTCTACCAGTCAAAGATTGAAGAATCGAGTCCTGAGGAGGTTGTCTGTGACTATATAGCAGGCATGACCGATAGGTTTGCACAGGATGAGTATGAACGTCTTTTTATGCCTTATGTGAAGATGTGAGTAAGTAGCGAGTAGTGAGTAGCGAGTAAGGCGTAGGGCGTAA
>CAYRBN010000044.1:7321-11838 GCA_964422625.1 uncultured bacterium
GTAAGGCGTAGGGCGTAATCGGTAAAGACCTAATACCAATAACCAATAACCAATAACTAATAACTAATAACTAATCCAGGAGGTTGAATGGACTATTTTTTGAGTGAAGAGGAGGTAATGGTTAGGGATACTGCAAGGGAGATATCTAAAGAGAAGGTTCTGCCTGTAAGGAAGGAACTTGATGAGACAGGCGAATTTCCTAAAGATATAATGGATGATCTTGCAAAGGCAGACCTGTTCAGGATATTCATACCCACCCAGTATGGTGGGCTTTCGCTCTCAAATCTTGCACTCTGTCTTGCTATTGAAGAAATAGCAAAGATCTGTGCAGGTGTTGCTGTAAGTTATGCTGCAAATATGTTGGGTGGCACACCAATAATTCTTTTTGGTAGAGAAGAGGTGAAGAAGAGGTATCTTCCCTCAATAGCCGAGGGCAAGAGCTTGTGTGCATTTGCCCTGACAGAGGCAGATGCAGGCTCTGATGTGAGTAATATAGTAACAAAGGCGGTGAAGGATGGAGACCAGTATATCATCAATGGAACAAAACAGTGGATTACAAATGGTGGAGAGGCAGATATCTATGTGGTGATTGTGTCAACAGCCCCTGAGAAGGGGGCAAGGGGTCTCTCTGCAATCGTGGTTGAGAAGGGAACTGAGGGGTTTTCGTATGGAAAGAAGGAGGATAAATTAGGGATAAGGGCATCAGTAACAAGGGAACTTATATTCCAGGATGTTCGGGTCCCAAAAGAGAACCTCCTGGGAAGAGAGGGTGCGGGATTTTTAATAGCAATGAGGACATTTGATATTACAAGGCCAGGTGTAGGGGCACAGGCAATTGGGATTGCCCAGGGCGCACTTGATGAGGCAGTAAAATATGCAAGGACACGGAAACAGTTCGGTAAGACAATAATAAACTTTGAGGGCATAGGTTTTCTTTTGGCGGAGCTCGCCACAAAGCTGGAGGCAGCAAGGGCGCTTGTATATCAGACTGCAAGACAGATAGATATTAAGGCAAAGGATATATCAAAGTATTCATCTATGGCAAAGCTGTTTGCCTCGGATGTCGCTATGGAGGTGACTATCGGAGCAGTACAGGTATTGGGAGGTTATGGCTATATGAGAGAATATCCTGTTGAGAAGTACCTGCGCGACGCGAAGATTACACAGATATATGAGGGAACGAATGAGATACAGAAACTTGTAATTGCAAATGCACTCTCAAGAAGTGGACTATGAAGGGGAGAAGGGGAGAATTGCATGTAGGTAGGACGCAGATTGTAGGGGTAACCCTTTGTGCTGGCAGTGGTTTTAAGTGAGGAATTATGGATATCAAAGGATATTATAGGTGGCCGACTGTGTCTAATGAAAATATAGTTTTCTGTGCCGAGGACGATTTATGGTCAGTCTCATCAAAAGGAGGTAGTGCAAGAAGACTGACTGCAAATAGAGGTGAAGTAACACATCCATTTTTTTCGCCAGATGGGAAATGGATAGCCTTTACAGGTCGTGAAGAAGGGCATCCAGAAGTCTATCTTATGCCTGCAGATGGTGGACCCTCAAAAAGAATGACCTACCTGGGAGGGGAGCTTTTTACTGCTGGATGGAGCCCTGATGGAAAAAGTATTATCTTCGCAAGTGATATGCGGCAACCATTCAGGAGGCTTTTTTATCTATACTCTCTGGATATAAAAGGTGGTGAACCTAAGTTGCTTCCTTATGGACCGGCAAGGGGAGTCAGTTATGGTCCTGATGGAGGAGTAGTGATCGGCAGGAACACTGGAGACCCTGCAATGTGGAAAAGATATAGGGGCGGGACAGCAGGCGAAATCTGGATAGATAAAAAAGGCGATGGTATCTTTCGCAAACTTATACAAGTGAAAGGAAACATCGCAAATCCTATGTGGATAGGAGATAGAGTCTATTTTCTCTCTGACCATGAGGGGATTGGGAATCTCTATTCCTGCCTGCCTTCTGGAACAGAGTTGAAAAGAGAGACTGGACACGAATATTTTTACGCAAGGAATGCCACGACAGATGGAAAAAGAGTTGTTTATCATAGTGGTGCGGATATCTATCTCTTTGACCCTGAAACTCTGACTAACAAAGAGATTCAAATCAAGCACCATACTCCACAGGTGCAAAGAAATAGGAAGTTTGTATTCCCTGAAAAGTATCTCGAAGATTACGAGCCTTCTCCAGATGGGGCATGTATCGCTCTCGTATCCCGTGGAAAGTCATCTACAATGGGAAACTGGGAAGGGGGAGTATTGAGGCAGGGGTTGGCTGATGGTGTCCGATATCGGTTGACTCGATGGCTAAATGACAAAAAACGCGTGGTGCTTGTCAGTGATGCTGACAATGAAGAGAGGATAGAATTACATTATCTGGCTAAAGTTAAAACCCCAAAGAGGTTCAAAAAGATAGATATAGGCAGACCAGTAGATCTGTCTGTTTCTCCTAAAAAGGACGAGATAATCTTGACGAATCATAGACAGGAGATAATCTGGATAGGTCTTGGTACCGGTAAATCAAAGATACTTGATAAAAGCGAGTATGGTCCAATGGGGATTAGTGGATTTGACTTCTCGCCTGATGGAAAATGGGTTGCTTATGCATTTGCAGTAAGTCATAGAGTTCGGATAATCAAAATCTGCGAGATAGAGACAGGCAAAAAATGGGAAGTAACCGATAGAGTGCTTCAGGATTTTGCCCCTGCATTTGGGCCCGAGGGAAAGTATCTATATTTCCTCTCTTTGAGGATATTTAAGCCCGTTGATGATAATATCCATTTCAGTCTCAATTTCTCAAAAGGTATCTGTCCCTATCTTATAACCTTACAAAAAGACCTGAGTTCACCTTTTATTCCAGAGCCTCGTGGATTTTCTGAAGAGAAAGAGACGAAATCCAAAAAAGAGCCCTCTCTTCTAATAGATTTTAAGGGGATTAAGGAAAGAATAGTCCCGTTCCCTGTGGATGAGGGTATCTATGGTAAGATTAAGGCGATAAAAGACAGGGTTATCTATACTACCTACCCTGTTGCAGAGGCTACAGAAGAGGATGAAGTTGGGGTAGAGTCCCCTGGCAGGGCGTCTATAAAGATGTATGATATGAAGAAGAGAGAAGAGACTACACTGATTGAAAAGGCTACAGATTTTAAGTTGTCAAGAGATGGCTCTACTATGGTATACAGAGAAGGGAATAGGTTGCGTGCAATCAAGGCTGGAGAGAAGTTAGAAAAAGAGAAAGGAGAGAAACAAAAAGCGGGTCGTAAAAGTGGATGGCTTGATCTAAACAGGGTAAAAATCTCTGTTGACCCTGTGGCTGAGTGGAGACAGATGTTTTGTGAGGCATGGAGGTTACAGAGGGATAATTTCTGGACAGAGGACATCTCTGGTATAGACTGGGATGAGGTCTTCAAGAGGTATTATCCTTTCGCCGAAAGAGTGGCTTCAAGAAGTGAACTTTCGGATTTACTGTGGGAATTGCAGGGAGAGTTAGGAACATCTCATGCCTATGAATTTGGCGGCGACTACAGGGAGAAACCTGAGTATAGGTTGGGATTTTTGGGTGCAGATTTAGTCTATAACGAAAAGCAGGGTGCTTATAGATTTGAGCATATTGTAAGGGGCGATCCATGGGATAAGGAGAACGCTCCACCCCTTATGAGACCCGGACTAAATGTGAAAGAAGGGATGCTGCTTCTATCAATTGGGGGGCAAAAATTAACAAGAGAGCTCTCGCCGAATCAGTTGTTGGTAAATCAGGCAGATACAGAGATAGAATTGACTGTAGCCGATAAAGATGGGAGTCAGGCAAGAACTGTCTCTGTAAAGACCCTGAAAGGAGATAGGGAACTTCGCTACCGTGAATGGATAGAAGGCAAAAGAGAGTATGTTCATAAGATAAGCAGAGGAAGGCTTGGATATATTCATATCCCAGATATGATGCACAAGGGATACGCCGAGTTTAATAGGTATTTTCTGGTTGAGTTAGACAGGCAGGGATTGATTGTTGATCTCAGATTTAACAGAGGTGGATATATCTCTCAACTTTTATTGGAGAAGCTTGCGCGCAAGAGAATCGGTTATGACTGGACTCGCTGGGGGCAACCTGTATCATATCCTTATGAATCCGCTTTTGGCCCAATCATTGCACTCACCAATGAACACGCTGGTTCAGATGGTGATATCTTCTGCCATAGCTTCAAGTTAATGAAATTAGGAAAACTTATTGGAAGGCGCACATGGGGTGGTGTAATTGGTATCTGGCCCAGACACCTATTAGTAGATAAGACAATAACTACCCAGCCTGAATTCTCTTTCTGGTTTAAGGATGTGGGTTGGGGGGTTGAGAACTACGGCACCGACCCCGACATAGAGGTTGATATAACTCCACAGGATTATGTAAGAGGAAAGGACACCCAACTTGACAGAGCTATCAAAGAGCTCCTGAATGAGATAGATAAGAATCCACCCAGATTACCAAAGTTTGACAAAAAGCCGAGACTTGCTGAGCAT
>CAYRBN010000045.1:0-11638 GCA_964422625.1 uncultured bacterium
ACGGTCAATCCACCAACTCCAGAATCAAATATACCGATAGGCTTATTCATAATTCTAACATAATGTCTGGTGAATAACTTTTTGTTCTGTTTTTTAGGACGCAGATAAACGCAGATTGTAGGGGTAACCCTTGCGGTTACCCTATTGGTCAGCGTCAAGCCCTGCCCCCACACATCCTGTCTATCTGCGTTTACCCCGCACCTATGCATAGGTGCGGGGTGAATCTGTGTCCTAAAAAGAACCATTTTTCACCGGGAACTAATTCATCTCTTTTTCATAAGCAAGCTTAAATTGCTTAATGCCATCTGTTATACCTAATGCAACCTTTCTCTGAAAATCTGGACAATTAAATCTCTTCTCTAATTTGGGATGTGACAAGAAATCTACCTCCACAAGCACACTGGGCATATACGCTCCCCTTAAGACAAAGAAATTTGCCTGTTTCACCCCTCTTGACTCTACCTTTGTCTTTTTTACTATAGATTCCAGGATATAAGCTGAAAGTCTTTTTGATTCGGAGAGATGTTCAGTCTGTGCCAGGTCCCAGAGGATAGTTTCAAGATCTTCTCCCAGGGGGCTCTCCTCAAATTCTATAACGCTGTTCTCCCTTGCTTCTACTGCCCTTTCCCAGTCTGTTCTTGCAGGAGAGAGAAAAAATACCTCAGCCCCATTTACATCTCTATTCGTATGAGCATTCAAGTGTATGGAGACAAAGAGGTCTGCACCACTCTGATTAGCAATTTGGGTTCTCTCCATAAGGGGTATAAATATATCCGTATCCCTTGTTAAGATACAGTTAATCCCTGCTTTTTCCAGCTTTCTTGCCGTCATAAGGGCAATTTCCAGCACTATGTCCTTCTCCAGGGTCTTGTTGAGTCCAACCGCACCAGGATCTCTCCCTCCATGTCCTGGGTCTATAACAATCGTTTCAATTATTCTCCTTCCCTCGTATATCTTTATCTGATTATCACCAATATCTGTCTGTAGCCCAAAGCCTGAACTAAGAAGCAGAGATAGTTTAGAAATGGGAAGGAAGAGATTATCGTCTCTGCTCTCTATAGGCAGAGGAAGATTGTATGGTTTCCCATCTATAAGAACCCAATGCGAACCATCAACGAAAACAATGAGATTATCCTTTCTATGCCAGAAAAATCTCCTGCTCTTCTCAAGATGACTTATTCTGTCACCAACCAGTTCTGATATGGGTTTTATATCTATATAATGGAAACCAGCAAACTCTTTTGTTGTAAGAGTTACTTCTTTCCCCCTATAACTCGCGGTATATAGACATAAGAATAGAAATAAGCTAATCATATCACCCTAACAAACTAACCAACTAATATCCTTTATCCTTTATCCTTGCCCTTCTCATCTCTCTTTTCGTATCAAGTTCTTTTATCCTCTCTCGTTTCTCATATTTTCTTTTTCCCTTACACAATGCAATTTCAATCTTTGCTATCCCTCTCTTATTAAAATAGAGTGAGAGTGGAACCAGTGTCCAGCCTTTTTCACTCACCTTACTATACAACTTCTTAATCTCTCTCTTCTTCAACAAGAGTTTCCTCTTTCTTCGTGTAGGAAGTTTTTCCATTGCCGGGTCATAGGGAGCTATATAGATACTAACAGCGAAGATTTCAGCATCCTCTATCAGACAATAAGAATCCCGCAAGTCTGCCTTTCCTTCCCTTATTGATTTTACCTCACTCCCTTTGAGTGCAACTCCTGCCTCCAAGGTCTCTAATATGGTATAATCATGCCTTGCTTTTCTATTTTTTATTGATTTCATCTCCCTTACCTGCCTTTAGACATTTTGCACATATCCATATCTTTTTATGCTCTGGTGTAGATATCTTTCTCAGGTTGGGTTTCTGATATTTCTTGGTCACATTATGGGCATGACTCACATTTGCAGAGACCAACCTTCTCTTTCCACATATCGTGCATTTTGCCATATTACCTCCAGGTCGCTTCGCTCCATTGAAAAATGAAAATTGAAAAATTATTATTCCAAAATATGGGTGGGAAAGCCCTTCTGGGCTTGACCAGGGTCGAGGGCAGAAGCCCTCTCCCACATCAGGTAATACACTCCAACTTACCAATTCCTTTCCTCTCTCCATCTCTTCAATTTATTTCTTCTACTTATCAGTGACAGGCTCCCTACAATCAAAAAGAGAACAACAACTAAGCCCCAGAGGAGACTATTAGAAAATAAAAAGTAACCAAAACTGTAATTCTTCTTTGCCCAATCTTTCCAATCTTCCTTAAACTGAGTATGGCTTATACCAATAGAAGAGAAGAATGCCTTATCAAACCCATCTCTCTTTAAGTTTCTGAAAATATCCCTCAACCCCTCTCTACCAAAATTCTCTATAATGTAACTGATGGCTGAAAAACTCTGTGTATATGCAAGTTCTGCCCTGTTTCTTTCTCTGGGAAATCTATCTTCAATATAGGTTAGCGGTAGAAGTGAATTTGTAAGATTTGCAATAGCGAGAGTCTTCTCTCTGCCAAACCTCCACTCATGGGAACAATACATCGCAACCCCCTCATTGAACCATCTTGGTATCCAACCTCCACCAGCAGCCCCACCGAGAACAATATGGGCAAGTTCATGCTTTACTATGCTTTTTATGTCTAAATCTATCTTTACAGCCCTTGGTGAACAGATAAGTATAAGACTCCTTTTCGCGTCAGCAAATCCGACCCCCCAATCAGGAAACCCTTTTTCAGTCAGGCGATGAAATTCCTCCTCATCTGATATCAAAACAATATGAATATCCCTCTGGTAGTCATAACCGATGAAATCGGAAATCTCGGGCAATGCCTGCTCTGCTATCTCCACTATCCTCATTGCCAGATCTCTATCTATCGCATCATATTCTATGGAGATATGAACAGTAAGGATAAGAATTGGTAGTAATAACATAAGTAGTTCCCGGTGAATAATTGCCAAAATCACTATCAATACCGAGATTCCTTTTTGAGGCGGATCTAAAGATCCGCTACTACATTAGATTTGGATATCCATTCCATGTAGTAGCGTAGCTTTAGCTACGCAAAAAACGAATTATTCACCGGACACTAAGTAAGTTTAATGTCAACAGGTGGAGCATCTTGCTCCACAGTGAGGCAGGATGCCTCACCTATTAAAGAATCCTGATAATCTGCGAAAATCTGCGTCCTAAAAAGAACCATTTTGCATTTTTCATTTTGCATTAAGCAACAGCGTATCCCTGTTATTCTATTGACAATGCCCTAAAGTATGCCCTTATCAGACTCTCGTATTCTTCTGGATGAGCCCTCATAAGCGCTCTCAATATATCCCTCTGGCTTACTCCCCTCTTTGTCTCCAATAGGAGCTCATCAGGACCCAGAATATCCAGAAACTCTCTCCCTGGTCTTGAAATCCTCCGCACACTCTCCCTCTCTCTGTATAATGACCTCTGAGCTGTGAGAAGATATTTTAGGAGACTTGTCTGCCTTCTCAATATCTCCTCGGTCAACCCATATTTTTCAATATCAGATGCAAGAGACTCCATCTTACCTGCTATGGCGGAAAGATCTCCAAGTATCCTTCCCTCACCCTCTCCTGCCATCTCTCGCAGAGCCCTTGCAAGTTCTGCCTGTCTTCGTGCAAGTTCTGCCAGTTCTCTCTGGATAGCTCCCTCTCCAATCCCCATTGGAAAGAGACTCATCGCAAGCTGATTTAAGCCCATCTGTGCCTGTGCCATCTCTGCAAGAGCCTCAAACATCTGTGCCAGAGAGGGTAGCCCCTCGCCTTTTGCTCCCATTGCAGATTCAAGATTCAGCAGTTCATAAGAGACAGCATTTAAGCCCCTCATAACATCCCTACCCTTTGCTCTCCCGCTGTCTAACTTGCCCATTTCTGCCAGCTGTTCGCTCTCTTTTGCAGAGGCAAGTACGGGTTCAAGAAGCGCAATCACTCCGTCTCCACCTCTTACCTGGGCAAGACTCTGGCTCAGACTCTCTTTCAGACGCTCAATCCCTTCGTAGAGTGCCTTCTGTCTACTGGTAAACCTATCTTTAACTTCCTCCTTCAGGACCTTCTCTTGTTCCCGAGAAAGTAAGAGTAATGATACCAGGTTCTTCCTCAAGTCTTTCCTTAATGCCTCTCCCCTCATCATATTCTGAAGGTCCATCAGACTTTCTGTCAGGGCAGAAAGGCTCTCGGATATCTCATCCATAAGAGAAGATGGCATCTCGCCTGCCTCCATATCCATCTGGGCAGTCTTCATAGAACTTGCAATCTTCTGGGCAGTCTCTGCCTCTTTCTTTAGCCCCTCAGAGATCTGGGGCAACTTATGAGAAAGTTCCCTCAAAGCCTCTTCAATATCTCTTATCTCTTCTTGTATCTCTGCTTGTGCATCCGCCATATCCTCTGGGTCTGCTCCCCTCTCTAATGCCTCTTTTAACCCTTCCTGCCTCTCTCTTATCTCTGAAACTTCTTCAGTGATCCTCCGTAGTTCCTGGACACTTTGCAGTTTTTCCAGAAATGCAAGGGTTCGCTCAAGCCTCTCTTTGAACTCCTCCTCTGTCAGCCTAAAATCCCTTAATGCCTCTTTCAACAACTGGGGGTCTTTTTCCAGTGCCTCTTTCAGTTTCTCCCTTGCCTCCCTGACCTCATCTGTCTCAAGTTCTCTCAAGCGTCTCTCCACCTCCTTCATCTTTGTTCTGGTCTCCTCATCTAAAAAGATTGTCCTATCCATTTCAGAGATAAGGTCTTCCATTCTTTTAGACAGATCCCCAAGTTCTTTTTTAATCTCTTCCCGTTCAAAGAGAATCTCCTCTATAGCCTCTTTATCTCTTATAGAGAGAGTCTCTTTCTCAGTAAGTCTTTCTAATTTTTCGCCAATTTTATCAATCTTTTCAAGGATTGATTCTACCCCCCCCTCCACTATATCGGTCTCCTGTGCAAGTCTCTCATAAGTCTCTACAAGGGATGGAAAGCGAATTCTGTATAATGGAGTTCTACTAATCTTGGGTCCCTTGAAGCCATCGTTATCCCGAGCAATAAGATAGTATAGAAGGGTGTCACCAGGTAGGATTGAGAAGTGAGAGATATCCCAGTCAAAATAGGAGACAGTGTCAAATACAGGAGGACTAAATCTAATTATGAGCTTCTTACTGGTATCTCCTCTGAATATTGTTGCAAGGTAGGCACTGGTCACCCCAAAATCATCGGAAACCCTGTATCTTATCTTTAGCTCCATCTCTCGTGGAATATCAATAATCCGCTCAGGTGAGATGATCTCAACCTCTGGATACTCATCAGGATACGGATGTATTGCTATTCTGTATTCTTCTGATAGGAGCCCTGCTGTGGATTCAAGGAATATGCTCATAGTATCCTGTTCTCTGATTACGAGGTCCATCTCAAAGTTATCAAGTCCCTGGATAAGATAGGTTGTGTCTAAACCCTTGAAACTCATTCTAACAGATTGAAGTGGGGTATTAGATTCGCCTGTCAATCTCACAGATGTCCCAACAAGCCCATATATATCACCCCTTTGTTGAACATGTCCTGGAAGTCCTGTATAGCAAGGAAATGTATATTCATAGCTCCAGTTTCTCAAGATGGGAGGGATTAAAACCTGTATCTCTTTTTTCTCTGATACCACATCTGAAAGCGAGGCATATAGATGAAGATTCTCTCTCAAGTTTTCAATCCGATGATGGAATCCTTCTAGACTCTGTTTCAGTCTAACCCTTTCTCCCTCAATAACTAACCAGAGGTTTTTAGGTTGGATGCCATGAGGGGTTATATATATATCCGAATCTCCTCCTAAAATGACTCTATCAGGCTCAACATGGATGTCCAGCGAAAAATGGGCAGTTGTGGGATTTATCAGCCTAAGAAATCTGGGTCTGTCTCCTGCAATCAGAAGAAGTCCCAACACAACGATGAGAGAAGAGAGGGTGATATAAAACCTCTTGTTCATTATAGGAAAGAGAGAGAGCCTATCAAATATTCTTTTGGCATCTTTCTCTGTCTTTTTAAGCAGTAGAGAGGAATATCCGAGAGATCTCTTTGAGCTATTATAGTCTATAATCGTTGCAAGTCTCCCCTTAAACTGGGGGTATAGTTTCTCTAATCTCCATGCAATCTCTGATGGTGTAGGGATTTTTAGCAAACCCCTGATAAGAAACAAGAGAAAGCAAGAGATAGCGAGGCTCACAAAACTAACTCGTATCAGTGCAGGAAGAATAAATGCCCTGTCAAGAACCATAAAGAGGAGACACCCTGCACAGAGAACAAGAAAGGCTAAAAGAAGAGATGTGGAAAAGACCCTTCTCTTAATCATCAATATTTTCTTCTTTGGACTATTCATAGTAGTTTGTTAGTTGGTTAGTAATTCCTCAATTTTTCATTTTTCATTTTTCATTTTGCATTTTTTTTATCAGTAATCCTCAATTTTGATCTTATTTTTGATTCGAGATTTTTTATTTTTGATCTTATTTTCTCTTCTTTGAGATATCTGTAAAATATCTTTGAGATCTCAAACCACTGCTTGGGATTATAGACAAGTTTGCTTGCTTTCAGTCCTCCTCCGCATCTTTTCAAATGAGGGATAGCCACCTCTTTTACCACAAATCCCTGCTTCATTACCTTTATATTCATTTCTGTTTCTATCTTAAAATCATTGCTTTTTAGATCTAATTTCTGCCAGTCCCTTTTTCTGATTATTCTGAAACCGGCCAGGGGATCTTCCGCCTTAAAGTCTATTAATTTGAATAGATGCCTTATGAAAAAACCGTAGACCCTAAAAATCCTTCTCATTGTTTTATCATCTACTCTGAATTTCTCCATATTTCTGCAACCCAAAACAAGGTCGGCTTGTTCTAATTCTTCTAATAATTTTGGGATATATTGAGGTGGATCTGTGCCGTCTCCGTCCAAAAATATCAATATCTCCCCATGGCTGTGTTCAGCGCCTTTTCTCATCTGTCTGCCTTTCCCTTTTTTTTCTTCTCTTATTACTTTTGCTCCCAATCTTTTGGCTATTATTGGAGTACAATCAGCAGAGGCATCTACCACTATCACTTCTGATTGGCTTCTGATCTCTTCTGGAATAGAGCAGATGACCTTGGCTATGCCCTCTTCCTCGTTTAAGGTTGGAATAATAATACTAAACATATTTGATTAAAAGATTTCAATTGTTCTCTAATATTCGGACAGGGGCAAGCCCTGTCCCTACTCAATTTTTCCTTTTGCATTTTGCATTTTGCATTTTTCTTAATACGCTCCTCTTCCTGAAATGACTGCCGGGATAGTAAGAAAGAGAAGCTTTATATCAACAAATGGGGTCCAATTATCTATATATTCAAGGTCCAGCTCCATCCACCTATCAAAATCAATCTCATTCCTTCCTGAAACCTGCCATAAGCAGGTAAGTCCAGGTCTCATAGATAGTCTTCTTCTCTCATAAGGCTTATACTTTCTCACCTCCTCTGGTATAGGTGGTCTTGGACCCACTATGCTCATCTCCCCCCTTATGCAGTTTATAATCTGGGGTAGCTCATCTAAGGAAAATCTCCTCAATATCTTGCCCATCCTTGTGATCCTCGGGTCATTCTTCACCTTAAAAACGACCCTGTCCATCACATTCAGGTGGTGGAAATTATGCCTGTTCTCCTCTGCATCCTTCCACATTGTTCTAAACTTGAGGATGTTAAAGAGCTTTCCGTTTAAGCCACACCGTGGTTGCATAAATATCAGGGGACCCTCTGACTCCATCTTGATCAAGACCGCGATCACAAGAAACAATGGAGACAATAAGAGAAACAGGATTAGGGCAACTACTCTGTCTGTTATGTATTTACCTGTAAGAAGTAAGGAGAGCTGGGACGCAGTGGAGATAGTGAAGAGAGAAAGTCCACTATACTCCTCTACCTTAAACCCCATCTTTCCAAATCTATGACTCCCTTTTATTGCAAAGGATACAGGAATCCCCATCTCTCGGCAAAAACCAACAATATTCTCATAATGTAGAAACTCCTCAGGTGGAGCAGCTATTACAACCCAGTCAACCCAGTCAGAGGCAATGCTCTCAAACTCTTTAATATCACCAGAAAACTTCTTCAGTTGCAATCTAATGGGGGAAGAGAGAAGAAACTCCCGTAAGTCATCTCCATCCTTACCGTCTCCAACAATAAATACCCTTCTTGTATCTCTTCCCGCAAATAATGGAAATACCCATACACGCAAGCCCAGGAGAAGAAGATAGTTGATCACTGCGAAAAGAAGTAAGAATAACCTGGACAGCCCAACCACCCTTAACATAATTATTGCAGCAAAAAGGAGAAGACTGCCCAAAAATATCGCCTTAAAGAGCGGAAAATAGGTCTCTTTCACCCTTTTTTCAAGTGTGATGTAAGTTCCCTGATAAGGCAGTAGAATAATCCAAACAGGAACAATAATAAATAAGAGCCAGGCCAGAGAGCTAAATTCAAGAGGGAGAGCATCCGGTGGCATCGGAATCACATAAGCTCGCAGAAGGTAAGCTATCCAAAACGCACCGACTGTAAACACGATGTCGAGGAGAAGACCTATCCTGGAGAATATTCTAAGTTTCTCTTCCATCATAGCTCTTTACCCCTGTCCAACTGTTATGTATAATATCTAACCGCAGAGGACGCAGAGTAGGGACACGATTTATCGTGTCCACTAACTGTTGGCTTTGATAAATCAAAGCCCTACTGTGTGCTCCTATAACACGAAGTCTACGGACAGGGATAAACCCTGTCCCTACAATGTAGGGACAACCCTTGTGGTTGTCCGCAAGATTATTTTTGCACGGCCCTCTATTGTTTGCTATTGCCCTACCGTTTTTCTATCTCTCTCTGCGTCCTCTGCAGTTTATTCATAAAATTGACACAACCAGTAAAACCCTTTACACTCCTTTTACATCTTGATATTTAATGAACCCAATATCTCTTAAATGATCCATCAGTGTATAGAATAACGATATATAAAAAATCCTTAGTATAAGCCCCCAAAAAAGAAGACCCCTCAGTAATAGATTGAGATGATAATGTTTTTCAAAAAACTTAAGCATCCCAACATTGTGAGAGATTATAGAGTGTTGCCAGAATCTATTGGTCGCAGAGCCAAAAGTATGAACAATTTTTGCATCTGGAACATAGTAGACAGCGTAATTAGATTGATTCAATCTATAGCAGAAGTCTGCATCCTCCACATATAAAAAAAATCTCTCATCAAACAGCCCAACCTTATCTAAGACGCTTTTTCTTGTCATAAAACACGCACCTGTTACCCAGTCAACCTTCTGCACATTTCTATAATCTATATCAAGATAGAAGTATGACCTTGTGATCGGATTTTGTGGAAAAAACCTCCTAAAAACTGACTGCCTTCCAAAAAAGACCCTGACAAAGGTCGGGAACCTCCTTAGAGATGGTTGGTGCCTTCCGTCGGAATAAAAAATCTGGGGACCCACACAACCTGCATCTTTTTTTGTTCTTATATAGTCCAAAAGGGTCTGAATGGTCGTCTCTTCCACTATTGTATCAGGGTTCAGTATAAGTATATACTCTCCCTTTGAACGGTATATCCCCTGATTTACAGCCCTTGCAAATCCAACATTTTTCAGATTCTGCACAATCCGAATATCAAAAGATCTCTCTATTTTTTTAAGGCTGGCTCTGTCTGAGCCGTTATCTACAATGATTATTTCATAATCTATATTGACCCTATTCCTTGCAATGCTTGTGAGACATATAGTCAGTTCTTTCTCTGTATTGTAATTTACTATTATGATTGAAAGTTCAATCTTTTTCATCAAGAAAAAAATGAGGGAAAGCACACAGATTTACACAGATTAAATAGATAGCCACAGATTTCAAAAAAATCTTTCTAATAAATTATCTTTGTGTAAATCAGTTTTATCTGTGAAAATCTGTGTGCTAATATTAGTTAGTGTAAGCTTTTAAGAGAGCGGTTACCCTGTTGGGCAGGGGCAAGCCCTGCCCCTACATAGCCTATCTACCCGCGTTCTAACCATTTTTTCACCATGAACCACTTATACATTTAATCGCCTCACTAACCCATCTTATCTCTTTAAGATCAATAGATGTCTTTATTCTCTCTCTCGTCCTCGGCACTATTGCCCTCTCAAAGCCGAGCCTCTCTGCCTCTTTAATCCTTTTTGCCAGTCTAGAAACCCCTCTCAACTCTCCACTCAAACCAACCTCTCCCATCACCACTAACCTTTTTGGTATCTTAAACCCTTTAAGGGATGATACAATTGATACAATAATCCCAAGATCACACCCCCTCTCATCTATTTTAAGTCCTCCTACTATATTAAGAAAGACATCCTGATTTGATACAGAAAAAGAGAGTTTCTTCTCCACCACTGCAAGTAGCATAGAAAGCCTTCTTGGATTTATACCAGTGCATACCCTCTGTGGATAACCATAATATGTAGGAGAGGTGAGTGCCTGGATCTCAACAAGGAATACCCTTGTCCCTTCAAGCACGCAACCTACTGATGTTCCAGGAGGGGATTCATCCATATCACCAATGAACATCATAGACGGGTCTTTTATCTCTTTTAGCCCCTTCTGTTCCATCTCAAACACACCAATCTCGTTTGTAGAACCAAATCTATTTTTTGCGGCCCGGAGGATCCTGAAATAGTGATTCCTATCTCCCTCAAGATATAGAACTGTATCAACCATATGTTCAAGGGTTCTCGGTCCGGCAATAGCACCACCTTTTGTCACATGTCCCACTATAAATATAGGCACACCACCACATTTGGCAAGTTTCAGAAGTCTCTGTGTAGATTCTCTAACCTGGGCAACACTTCCCGGGGCAGAATCGAGACCCTGGCAATACATAGTCTGGATGGAATCTATGATAACAAGACCAGGAGAGGTTTTGTCTATCTCTTCTTCTATTCTTTCAATATCTATTTCACTCATTATAAATATGTTCTCACCATTTACCCCCATTCTATCTGCCCTCAATTTTAGCTGATGCGGAGACTCTTCGCCAGAGATATAAAGAACCCTATCTTTTGCCAATCTCTTTGCTGCCTGCAGAATCAGGGTGGATTTACCAATTCCTGGTTCTCCGCCAAGAAGCACAATAGAACCCTTCACAACTCCACCCCCAAGAACCCTGTCAAACTCACCTATACCTGTCTTCAACCTTTCACCTTTCTCTCTCTTTATCTCCTGAAGGGAAACAGCCGGTTGTCCTTTAAACAGACCTTTTCTCTCCTTTCTCTCCTCTCTCAATTCCTTAAATCTATTCCATACACCACAACCTGGGCATTTGCCTATCCATTTCAGAGAGGAGTATCCGCACTCACTACATACAAAAGCCATAATATAAGGGCAAATTCTAAATTCTAATATCTAAATCCTAAACAATTTCAAAACTCTAAATTCAAATGTTCTAAACTTGTTGTCCCTAATCATACTGGTTTTGAATTTTGTATTTTAGATTTTGGATTTGTTTAGAGTTTAGGATTTCGGATTTAGTATTTCTCTTTTATGCTGGTTTTGAATTTTGTATTTCGGTCATTTGTATTTGTTTAGGATTTCGGATTTAGTATTTGTCCCTTCAGAATATACTAAGATATTTTTT
>CAYRBN010000046.1:0-11394 GCA_964422625.1 uncultured bacterium
TGTGGAATAATTTCTGTTAAATGTCGTTACCCACTTAAATTGGGAAGGAACCTGAAAAGAGAGGTTGGATAGATTTTGAAGAATAAAGAGGTGTTTGAAATGAGTGAGAGTTGTTATTTGGTAGCATAAACCAACTATTTCGGTTATTTTAAGTTAGATGAAATTGTGATCTTGAAATGTTTCAGTGTGGGTGTCAGTTTTTTGACAAAAAAAGGTTTTTTTTTCTTGACAAACTATAATTTCTGTCGTATAATTGAGACAAAAAGGAGGTGAAAAACCATGGAAAATAGAAAAACATCTCTGGGGTTAGATGAGAATATAGAAGGGTTGCTCTGCTATGTTTTGGGATGGATAACTGGAATAGTGTTTCTGGTACTGGAAAAAGAGAACAAGTTTGTCAAGTTTCACGCAATGCAGTCCCTGGTGACATTTCTGGTTCTGTTTGTGGTCTCCCTGGTTATCGGAATGATCCCATTTGTCGGGGTGATAATATCACCTTTGATAGGCCTATTAGGATTGATTCTCTGGATATTGTTGATGTATACGGCATTCAAGGGAGAGAGATTTAAGCTGCCCATAGTGGGCAATTTTGCTGAGAAGCAGATTAACAAATAGAATAGCGGGGTTCAGATTATTGTGAAGCAAGATGCTCCACCTGTTATCCTTTGGGTTATGTAAGAAGAATTAGGCGAAATCAAGGAGGTGGTGGCAATGATAAGAAATTAGTCACAGAGAAGGGCAGACTCTTATAGAAACCTTTCAAAAGGAGGGAAAAATGAAGACAAAGATAAAGACAAGGATGTTATCTCTGGTAATAATTGCGATTGTTCTGTTTTCTGCTTCTTCCATAGCAGAGGCGATGACAGCCGAGAGGGTTGTTGAAAATATGATTGCCAGCTATGAGAAGCAGATGAAAGGGGTGGATGACTATACGGTCATCACGGAAGGGGATATAGCAGGTAGACGTATAATCTATCGGAAACGGACAGTTATCAATGGGAGGACAGTATACAAAATCCGTAGCGAGGCAGAGATGATGGGCATGACGGTTATTACGGTCTGGGACGGCGTGTATCAGTGGTCGATGGATCCTGTGTTGCGCAAAGTGAGGAAGGAAAAGATGGACATTGGCCCCTATGCGATCTTAGAAAACTTAAAAACCGCTCAAGTTAAATATGCAGGAACCGACAAGATAGATGGGCATAAAACCCATATCCTGGATGTCAAAGATTATAACATGTGGGGTGCTGAGGGGATGCAGAAAGTCAGCGGCAAACTCTGGGTGGATGCAAAAGATTGGGTTATAAGGAAGATGGAAATGGATATGGAGATGGAAGACGAGAAAGGAGAGAAAATGCCCGCAAAGGTCACTGTCAGAGAGGAAGACTTCCGCAAGGTTAATGGTATGCTCATGTCTTATAGAACCGTTACGACCATGCCTGTGCCAGGGGCCACGGAAATGTCTCCAGAGGAAGAACAGGAGGCGCGAAAGAGTCTGGAAGAGATGCAGAAAACCTTGGCAGAAATGTCCCCGGAAGAAAGGGCGATGATGGAGAAAATGATGGGGCCACAGATAGAAATGATGCAAAAGATGCTTGCAGGTGGTGAGATGGAACTAGTTAGAGTGGTCAAGGATGTAAAGGTCAACACCGGACTTTCAGACGAGCTGTTTGATGGAAGTAAGTTAAAGTGATAATGTCGTTAGATATGCCCAGCCTAGTTTCACTGAAACTAAGGAGTCAGACCTGAAAAAAGAATCTGGTTGAGATAAGAAGAAATCTGGTGTCCAATTATTGGATGGCAAGAAAACCAAGAGTAGAATATCCTGGTGCCGTCTATCATGTTATTGTCTGTGTATGCTACACCCAACAAAGAAATCATATCAGGGAGTGATAGGTCTGATCCCGTTACCTCCTCACAGGCTCCGGGGACGGCTCCTCAAACGGGGGGAGGGAAGAGGGGAGGCTGTAGGAGAGGGTGTTTAACGGGTTGCCTGGTGGTTATCCTGATAGTCATCGTAGCCTCCGTAGCTATCTGGATAAGCCGGGAGAGGGTAGCTGAATTTCTTTTAGACAGAATGAAGGGAGTTGCCCTCTCCTATGTGGAGCGGGTTGCCGGGTTCATCGTTTCCGAGGAGGTAGATAGGGAAGAAGTTAGGGAGGTTATAGCCGAGGTCAGGGAGGCATTAGAGAGAGGGGAGTTTGACGCCGAGAAGTTGGAAAAAGCCAACAGGGAGCTGGTAAAGTATATGGCCGATGGTGAACTGGATAAAGAGGAAATGGATAAATTGATGGAGATGTTTCGGGAAGCCACAGAAGTAGAGGAATAAACCCCAACTGTTTCCGTTGAGGAAACTGTGGGGTCAGACCTGAAAAAAGTTGCAAGTATCCAGGCACATGGTATCCATGTAGTTGGGTTGACCCCGCACCTATGTATGGGTGCGGGGTTGAGATGGAACAGGTGAGGCTTCCAGCCTTACATCCATTATGCTGTAAGAAATTGCCAACAAAGGAAGATAAATAGTTGACATTATAGAAAATATGGTGTATAATTGAACTTGGGATCGGCAAGCAAAAACAACCTTGCGGACAACTCGTAGAGTATGTAACCACAAGGGTTGTCCCTACATTGTAGGGACAGGGTTTATCCCTGTCCGCATACCTTACCGAATCTTGTAGAAGTTATATTTATTTACGAGGAGATAATAATATAAAAAGCGAAAAGACGACCTTGGGTATGGATGAAAACATAGAGGGTCTGCTCTGCTATGTTTTGGGTTGGATAACCGGGATAGTGTTCCTGGTATTAGAAAAAGAGAGGAGGCAAGAGGAGAAATGACTAAAAATTTTGAAGCATACCTCAAACTCGATAAAACACAACTTCAGAATAAGTACGTAGTTATTGTAAATGGGAAGGTGATAGCCAAAGGAGAGGATATTGAAGATATGCTTGGAAAAGTAAGACAGAGATATCCTGATGAGACTCCCTTTGTAGCTAAGGTTCCCGATGAAAGGATGTTAGTTCTATGATTCGGCATGAATTTAAGGAAGAGGAAAGCAGTTTGGGAAGAATTTTACGGCCTGTAGCTGATGTGGTTTTAGAGCGGGATGAATTAAGAGTAGAGATACCAATGTATATAGATTCTGGAGCGGACATTTCTATGATTCCTTTTCGGTTTGGGAGAGCTCTTGGATTTAAACAAGAAAAAGAGGATATTATTCGTGAGATAAAAGGTATATCAGGTGCAGGTATTCCCTATATCCTCAAAGAATCTACTCTGATATTAAACGGTAAAAGTCTGAAGGCAAGAATTGCTTGGGCATTGGTAGAGGAAGTTCCGATGTTGATGGGAAGGAAAGACATATTTAATAGGTTTCGCATAATCTTTGATGAAAAGAGAGGTTGGATAGATTTTGAAGAATAAAGAGGTGTTTGAAATGAGTGAGAGTTGTTATTTGGTAGCATAAACCAACTATTTCGGTTATTTTAAGTTAGATGAAATTGTGATCTTTGTGAGGAGTAATTTTACTAATGGCCGATTTGTATTTGCATAGCCGAAAAGTTGACAGCCTCTTCCAATTATTGGGCGAGCACGAGAACGACATTACCTATAGCATGGCTTGGGCACTTGCACAGTCCTCGTCATTCTTGCGGGCATTTCTCCAAAAGGTGGTAGGCCGTGAGGTAAAGATCGATGAGGTATTAATTCGCTTACAACAGTATGAGTCAGGTAGCGGTGTCACTGACATCGAGATAGAATTACCAGGTGAAATTTATATAATTATAGAGGCGAAACGCGGCTGGAACCTGCCGGATCGCAGGCAACTTGAAACTTACGCCAATAGAAACTCATTTAAGGTTAGCAACGCATCATTTAAGCAACTTATAGCTCTCAGTGAGTGTAGTCGAGATTATGCAAAAAGCCGCATAGATCAAAAGATCGCAGGCGTGCAAGTTAAGTCCATATCATGGAAGGAAGTAGCAGAGATTGCAAGCAAGGCACGCCCCGAAGGCAAAGGTTCGCATGCAGAGAATCGGTTGATCAAGGAGCTATTAACCTATATGGGAGGGATTATGACTGTGCAGAATATTGATTCCAATTGGGTGTATGTTGTGTCACTCAGCAAAGACACACCGAAGGGTTGGGGTATTTCATGGATCGATATTGTGGAACAAAAAAACTACTACTTCCATCCAGTAGGAGCGGGCTGGCCTAAGGAACCTCCTAATTACATCGCCTTTCGCTACGATTGCAAGCTGCAGTCGATTCACCACATTGACGAGTATGAGGTCATAACGAACCTGCACAAGCGAATCCCCGAAATACCAAGTAAAGAAAGGAAACCTCACTTTCTTTACACGCTTGGTCCACCTTTCTCTCCCCACAAGGAGGTAACAAGCAAAAATTATCGTAGCAGACGCGTGTGGTGTATGCTGGATACCTTATTCACTTGTAACACTATTTCTGACGCTCTGGATCTTTCTCAAAAACGTAAAAATCGGGTGGGTTAGGAGACACAACTTCATCTAACACAGGCTTTGCAACTTCAATCCGCTTAGCCCAAACCGCCTGCGGAGGCTTTGCAAAGCCCAAAAAAGTTAGACGAAACATGCTTAAAACAGTGGGTAAGATGAAATGTATAAAAATGAAGTACGGAAAAAATATGTAACCGACGAAATGTCGAAATTCAAAAATCTTGGCGATCTTAAAGATTTCGTAAATACACTTGAAATCGAACAGATGTGTCAACTTTGTCAATGGCTCTCGTCTTGGAGAAAAAACAATTTATGTGATTTCATTTCGAAAGGACCCAATAATTGGTCAGTGAAAAATGTTCCTATTTCTAATATTAAGGTGACCCGAGTCAACGAGGAAATAAACCCTATACTTGAAAAGCACAATTACTTGTTGGAAAAAATTTCACAAGACAAAGAGATATGTAATCATAATGAATTCAAAAGTCAAGGAAACATCAATTCCAAAAGTCTCATCGCGAGAAAAAGGGGGGACAAGTTTAAGGTCGTTGATGGTATCCACAGAGCAATAAGATTAGCTTGTGATGGTACAAAAGAACTCAAATTAATTTATTTCGAAAACGGAGGATAATATACGAGCATGCTTCACCTAACAACAGGTATGCGGTTCGCTTCGCTCACCCAAATTGTGCCTTCGGCACTTCGCAAACACGCAAAACGGTAGGCAAAATAAATTGAAAGGAGGTAAAATATGGCATGGGTGATCATCGGCTGGATTATTTTTTCACTGCTAGTTGGTAGGCTTTGGTCAAATAAAGGGAGGAAGTTCGCTGGGGGTTGCCTTTTAAGTCTCCTTCTTTCTCCATTTATTGGCTTTATCTTTGGGTTACTTTTGAAACCCGATATTAAGAAAATAGAAGAGGAAAAAATCAAAGACGGCACGATGAAAAAATGCCCCTCCTGCGCTGAGATTATCAAGAGCGAAGCGAAGGTCTGTAGATATTGTAGCCAGAAGTTTAGTGAGGAAGAATCTATCTCGGAATAGGAAAAAGATCTTCCTGTATTGATTGGTGCATTGGCAGACGGAGAATCTAGAGATAAAGCAACCTCAGCTTTAATCAAAATAGGGAAGTTATCAATACCATATTTAGAAGAATCTATGGAACGGGAGGGGGAGTTAAACAGAAAAGTTATAGCCAGAATCATTACCGAGATTAAGCGCAAGACCTGGACAGAACCAATGACGAAGTGAGATTTCTAAGTGTGAGTTGGCAATTGAGATTTATCGAATGCAGTAATATGGCGTATAACACATATTAAAGGCGATTTGTCAAGAAAAAAGAGGAGGTGGTTGCAATTTGTTGGTGCTTGTAGGACCTTATTAAATAAGCATCTGCAAATGCTAAATAGCCTCCTAAAAAGAAAGGAGGTGAAAAATCATGGAAAAGAGAAAAACATCTCTGGGTTTAGATGAGAATATAGAAGGGTGCCTCTGCTATGTTTTGGGATGGATAACTGGAATAGTGTTTCTGGTACTGGAAAAAGAGAACAAGTTTGTCAAGTTTCACGCAATGCAGTCCCTGGTGACATTTCTGGTTCTGTTTGTGGTCTCCCTGGTTATCGGAATGATCCCATTTGTCGGGGTGATAATATCACCTTTGATAGGCCTATTAGGATTGATTCTCTGGATATTGTTGATGTATACGGCATTCAAGGGAGAGAGATTTAAGCTGCCCATAGTGGGTGATTTTGCTGAGAAGCAGATTAGTAAGTAGAGCCAGGGAGGAATATGGCAAGATATAGAAAGATAACCAAGAAAGAGCTCAAGCATGATAGATTTCTGGATACAGGGGTGAAGCTTACCAGATACGCAAAACAGCATAAGAACCTTGCCACAGTTATGATGATAGGTCTAATTGTCGTGATTGCAGGTGTTCTCCTCTTCAGAGATCATAGAAGAGATATAAGTGAGAGAGCAGATAGTGAACTGATGCGGGCAGAACTTGCATATTTAAGGGGGGATTTTCAAGGTGCATTTATGGAGTTTGAGATAATACAGAGGAGGTATAGAAGAACATCTGCGGGGAGGAGAGCACTATATTTTATGGGACATCTTATGCAACTGCAGGGAAGACCCAGCGATGCTATAAACCACTTTGAGGAGTTCCTATCAGTCTCAAGGAATGAGTCAATTCTGAGCCCTGGGGCTCTTCTTGGAATAGCCGTTTCCAGGGTACAGCTTGGAGATATGGATGGGGCAATTGCATCTTATGAGGAGACAGTAAAGAGGTTCCCTGGGTCATATTTTGCCAGAAAGGCATATCTAAGTCTGGCAGAACTGAAAGAGATGATGGGAGATATAGATGGTTCAATAGAGATTTATAAAAAAATAAGGGATATATACCTTCAAACAGAGCTGGCAGATAAGGCTGAAGAGAGAATAAAGTTTCTTCAGGGTATGAACGCTGTCACCCGACTGCAACTACCACCTGACATAGGGGATATGTGAGTCGGCAAACAAGACAATTGGCTGAAAGTTTAGGAGGTGATGCTTATAGTATATATTAGAGGGTTTTCAGACAAAAAGGTGGAGATAGGGGATTTTTTTATATCAAAAAAGGAGGAAAGATGAGATATGGATGGATAGCACCTATAGGATTGATTCTGGCATTTGGACTTATAGTGACAGGATGTGAAAAGGACCCGACAGGTGTGGACGGAGAGGTCAAATTATAGATTAGTTTACCTAACCCAGCCCAATATCCATTGTGGAATGATGTTCACACACTTACTCTTACAGTAACTGCTCAAAATATGGATGAAGTAAGCGAGACCAAGACGATAGCGGCCGGGGATACGATTGTTATCTTCACATTGACCATTGTCCCTGGAGATAATAGGCTATTCACTCTACATGCAAAAAATGAGGGTGGGGTGATACTTTTCTGGGCTAAACTTCAGGCGAATATTGCGGAGGGAGAAATATACAATTTCACAATAGAGCTTGATCCTGCTGGTGCTGGTGCAGCCACGCATATTAAGCTGTTCAGAGACGGCTTACCATGGGGCTCCAGTGCTATGGACTCAATGTTAGCGAGAGAAGGTTTTACTCCAGGACCCGGGGAAAACCAGTATCAGATATTCCCATCAGACAGTTTTGCTACTGTATCGCTTGAGGTTGGCGTTGATATGGTCATAATTGTAAGCGACCATAATCAGAACTTCTATAATAATTATGCAGCCAGTCAGACAAAGTTTAATGACTTTGTATATAGAGGCGGCACAATATTCTGGGGGGCGTGTGACCGTGGTTGGGCAGGGGGCTCTATTCTTGAGGCAGGTATAACCTTCCCGGGGGGGGTCTCTGTGGACACAATACACATTTACGACAACTATAACCTCCTGTATAATCCTGATTATGAACTGGTTAGTGGACTCCCTGACACCCTCTATGGGACCTACGCAAGTCATGAGACTTTTACTGGCTATCCAGCGGGAACCCAGATATTCACAGTCAATCGGTCAGAAGAAAAACCGACTCTTATACTTTACAACCACGGAATGGGATGGGTCATACTAACAGGACAGCCGCTTGAGTACTGTTATGACAGGCTTCCAGAGCAAACGACAGGAGAGCTTCTCCCAAGAATAGTAAGATTCTTCCTTGGTAAACCACCGGCCGCCACCAAGGATCACTATTTTCAAGGAGTCGCTACCTCAGCGAGAAAGAGCTCGGGAGAGATGTAAGACAGTAAAAGAGATCTAACCTGATATATCCCTATCTTCACCTAATTAGGGGGATGTAATAATGCATCCCCCTAATTTTTTTTCCATCTCTACCAGGATTTCTCCAATCTTGTTATGTGTTATTATAGCAAGCTCTGTCTATAGACCAAGACAGAAAATGCCTCAAAAATACTTAATGAAGGCAGTCAGAATTTTAGAAATGAGACAAGATATGTGAGGAGATAGACCAGAACTATTGTAATGAATGTATCTCTCTCACTTTTCAATGCTCTTATAAAGTCCGGATTAGTCTTATCCCTGTTGTATCTTTTAGAAAGTGGAAAGATAGAGGGAACATCTTTTCTATATCTTCTGTATTCAGCCCCAAATTTAGCAAGCAGAAATTCTTCCTCAACATCTATTATGATTTTATATTCAAGAAAAAAGAGAGGGATATAGATGAGAAACATCCAGGGCAGCCATAGATTGAAAAGAGAGACAAACCCCATTCCAATGAAAAAATTGCCAATGTATATTGGATTTCGGACTATACCATAAGGACCAGCGGTTACAAGCCTCTCTGCATTGGTTCTGCTTCCCCTGGTTCTCCCACCTATATATGCTACAGAGAATATTCTTATTAGCTCACCAAGAGCCATCAGAAAGAGTGAAATAATCAAGGTCTCTTTATAGGGTTTTGAAAAGAGAATGAGAAGGAGACCAGGTAAGACAGGCAGACATCCCCTGTGTTTAAATATCCACTTCTTCATATAACAGTTTAGGTTCTTCTCCAATTTAGTTACTCCAAATACTAATCAAAGGCTGAATAGATTTGACAACTGGCCTTTTCGTATTTGAGAGGTTATACCTTCTATCTTTTACTGGGCAGGAGTAAGCCTCATTCTTATAAGTTAAATGTAGGCACGATTTCAAATCGTGCCAGTACAAATTGAATTTGTACCTACAGATGGTCAAAACGGACAGTTTATATACAAATATGTAAAAATCAGCAATTCAATAAAGTTTAATCTCAAATTTTACCAACTAAATTGGAGAAGAGCGTTCCATCTGGCATCTCTTTCACATTGGAGATGAAGGTTAGCGGTGTGAAGTATCCACATAAGTTCATTATACCATAAAAATCGAGAGAAGTCAAGCTATTTAAGTCCAATGTCCTATCTCCATTTCTCTCTTTCCCCCTTTCTCCTGATTCCTCTCCCCTTTTCTCCTCATTTTTTTCTTGACTTTTAACAAGTTCTGGTATATAATCAAAATTAGTATGGTTGGACTGGATTATATATTTAATAGCCTTCTTGCAAACAGAATAGAGAGCTATGAGGAGAGAAAAGAACAGCTCGAGATGGCATACAGTATAGAGAAGGCATTGAAAGAGAACAATATTCTGATAGTTGAGGCAGGAACCGGGATTGGTAAATCACTCGCATACCTTATCCCGCTAATACTCTGGGCAGGAGAAGATAAACAGGTCATAGTTTCCACATACACAAAGACTTTACAGAATCAGCTGCTCAAAAGAGATATTCCCCTTATAAAGTCTGCCACAGGGGTAGCTATTAAGGCAACTATAGCACTTGGAGGCGAAAACTATCTCTGCAAGAGAAGATTCAAGAATCTTTTATCCGAAGGACTTTTTCTTCCATTTCAGCAGGATGAGATTGATAGATTACTTTTATGGCAAAAGTCCACAAGGACTGGTCTTAAGGCAGAGGCAGAGAGAGATGGTAGGATCTCGGTATGGGGTGCGGTTTCACGGACACAGAATAGCTGTATCGGGAAACTGTGCAAAGAGAGACCGAGGTGTTGTTATGGATATTCAAGACACAATCTTACTACCTCATCAGTTATCATCACAAATCATCATCTCTTCTTTGCAAATCTCTCCTGTGGAGGAATGCTTCTACCGAAATATGACGCAGTCATCTTTGATGAAGCACATAACCTTGAAGAGGTTGCAACCTCCTATCTTGGAGAAAGTGTAACAAACCAGGCCCTCAGCTATCTTATAAAAGAGATTGGAACAAAAAAGCTACAGAAAATGGCTCCGATTATAGAGGCAGTACGGACAGAGGCTGAAGATTTTTTCAAGACAATAAAGGAAAGATTTCACCAGCCTATTACAAGAGTAAAACAACGAATTGAGATAGAGACAGATAAACTTTTCATAAATCTTGACAAACTTGCCAAAACACTCTCCTCTATAGAAACTGATGATGAACAGAAGGCGGAGCTGTCCAATCTTGCAGAAAGAATAAAGAAAATACAGAATGTTATTGACCATTTTATAGGCTGCGAGGACCCTGACAGCATTTACTGGATTGAGATGAATAGAAATAGAGTTGCATTGAAGATATCCCCAATGGATATCTCTTCTCTGCTTTGTGAGTCTGTATTCAATGGAAAGATACCTGCTGTTCTATGTTCTGCAACAATGGCGACCCTGCCAGGTGACTTTAAGTATCTGAAAGAAAAGCTTGGAATATCCTGTGGGGCAAGCGTCTCTCTTCCATCGCCGTTTGACTATGAAAATAATACCGTTCTTTATATTCCAGAAAATGGACCCGACCCAAGAGATGTTAGATATAAGGAGTTCCTCATTGAGGAGATAGAGCAACTGATTGCTATAACTGAGGGAAGGACATTTATACTCTTCACCTCTTATAACATTATGGACAAAGTGTACGAGAGCATAGCCTCTAGAGCGCCAGATTATAATCTCTTAAAACAGGGAGACATATCAAGGGATGCCCTGCTTGAAAAATTTAGACAGACAAAGAGGGCTGTTCTTTTTGGTGTATCAACATTCTGGCAGGGCATAGATGTGCCTGGCGACTCTCTCATCTCGGTGATAATAACAAAACTTCCATTTGAGGTTCCAACAGAACCAGTTATAGAGGCAAGGATAGAAAAGATAAGAGAAAATGGAGGTAATCCATTTCTTTCTCGCCAGCTACCCGAGGCCATATTGACATTAAAACAGGGATATGGTAGGCTCATTCGTAAGAAAACAGACTATGGAATGATAGCAATACTTGATATTAGAATAAGAAAAAAATATTATGGAAGATTCTTTCTCTCTGCAATTCCTGATTCAAAACTAACCTCATCTGTTGAAGATGTGAGACAGTTTTTTAGGAACAGGGGGGATTAGTTGGTTAGTTGGTTAGTTGGTTA
>CAYRBN010000047.1:0-1115 GCA_964422625.1 uncultured bacterium
ACAAGGGAGTAATGCCCCAGTGACATAATAACCGATTACTTTCCACGCCATACGCCATACGCCTTACTGCCTACTTTAAAAATGGGGGTCTTATGTTCTTAGGTAGTCTTATGGAGGAGCGTCTCATAAACTGTGAGCTTGTTGCAAAAACCAAAGACGGGATTATAGAAGAGATGGCGAATCTGTTCATACCTTCTGGTATTGTTACAGATAAAGAAGATTTCTGTAGTGCGATAAAGAGACGAGAAGAGATAGAATCTACAGCGATCGGGGGTGGAGTTGCTATACCACATGGCAGGTCAGATTCTGTCACCAGACTTAAAGTCGCCTTTGGCAGGTCAAAAAGGGGGGTGAACTTTAATGCAATGGATAGGAAGCCTGTGAACATAATCTTTATGATAGCTGCACCCCTAAACGCGAGAAAAGAATACTTGCAAGCAGTGGCAAAGATAGCAAGACTTTTAAAGTCAAGGGTTATGAGAGAAGTACTTCTTTCTGCAGAGACCCCAGGGAATATTATGAAAGTGATAAGTGACTTTGATAATATGCTCATAGAGGAGATAAAGGTAGAAACGAAAGAGGGGAGGGTTATACATGGAGAAAATTAGGGTCAGGGTTCAAGGGTTAGAGAAAGTTGACAGTTGACAGTTGACGGTTAGAGGTCTGCCAACTGTGAACTGTCAACCGTTAACTGTTAACTGTTAACCGTGAACCGTCTTTATATGTATCTTTTACTGATAATTCTGAACAGGGAAGAATATATAAATGATGTTCTCTCCTGTCTTTTAGAACTTGGAATAGAGGATGCCTTCACTGCGGATGGAGAGTCTATGAAGCGCTCTTTGGCTGTGCAGGTGCCCATATTTGCCGGACTCAAGTTTGATCTGGGGAGAAAACCATTCTCCAAAATTATACTTGCAACATCGGATAGAGAAGAGACAGCCATGGAGATGATAAATCTCTTAAAAGAGGTTGGTATAGACCTCGAGGTTCCAGGCACATCCAGAATCTATACACTCAAACTCGAATCTGTATTTGGCATTCCAGAGGAGATAGAAGAGATGTAAAGAGATTGCAAGGATAAAGGGAAAAGGAAAAAGGGAAAAGGAAAAAGG
>CAYRBN010000047.1:1215-11282 GCA_964422625.1 uncultured bacterium
AAAGGGAAAAGGAAAAAGGGAAAAGGAAAAAGGATGAGGGTAGAGAGTTGAGAAAAGTCCAAAGTCCGATGTCCAAAGTCGAAGGTAACAGGTGGAGCATCTTGCTCCACTGACACTCTTTAGGCTCTAAACTGCATTATAGCCTATTATCAGTTATTTGACAATACCGGGATTGCAAATAGGAGGGAACTATGATAAGTCCACACATATTCAGGAAATACGATATAAGAGGCATTGCAGATATTGACCTGACTGATGAGGCGGTATATCTGCTTGGTAGAGCTTATAGCACATTTATGAAAAAAGAGGGGCTCTCCTCTGTGGTGGTTGGAAGAGATGTAAGGCTATCATCTAATAGGCTCCGAGATGCCCTGATCTCCGGGCTCCTACAGAGCGGGATGGATGTGACTGATATTGGTGTTGTCCCCACTCCTCTGGTCTATTTTTCTATATTCCACCTTGATAAAGAGGGTGGAATAATGATAACAGGTTCCCATAACCCAGAGGAATACAATGGATTTAAACTTCTAAAAGAGAAAAACATGATATATGGTAAGGAGATACAGACAATAAAAGAGATTATAAACGCCGGCAGATACGAAAAGGGAAAAGGAAGTTTGAGTAACTATAATGTGATTGAAGACTATAAAAAAGATCTCCTTTCAAGGGTAAAGATAGATAAAGAGATATGCCTTGTTATAGACCCTGGAAATGGAACCTGTGGTGGTATAGCAGATGATATATTGAGAAAGGCAGGATGTAGTGTCCAATGTATAAACTGCGAGCCCGATGGCAGGTTCCCTGCCCATCTGCCAGACCCGACAATCCCGGAGTTTATGGAAGAACTGAGGAAGAAGGTAGTGGCTATGGAGACGGGGATTGGTATTGGATATGACGGGGACGGTGATAGAATTGGTGTGATAGATGATAGGGGCAGGATAGTATGGGGGGATAAACTCCTCGGGGTCTATGCAAAGGAGGTTATTGCAAAGAACCCATCTGCACCAATAATCTTTGAGGTAAAATGCTCTCTTGGTCTTATAGAATATATAAACTCTCTTGGTGGAAAACCATTTATGTGGAAGACAGGACACTCACTCATAAAAGCAAAGATGAGAGAACTATCATCCCCACTTGCAGGCGAGATGTCAGGGCATATGTTCTTTGCAGATAACTACTATGGTTATGACGATGCAATATTTGCATCCCTGAGGCTGGTTCAAATTCTCTCAAGGGAGGGGAGACTACTCTCTTCTATTGTGGATGAGATACCATCATACTATGCAACTCCTGAGATAAGGATTGATTCAACAGACCAGGAGAAGTTTGATATTGTTGAGAGGGTTGAGAAACACTATAAAGAGAAAGGGGACAGTGTAATTGATATAGACGGAGTGAGGGTAGATTTTAGTGATGGCTGGGGACTTGTGAGGGCATCAAATACACAACCTGTTCTGGTATTACGATTTGAGGCAAAGACCGAGGCAAGACTTATAGAGATAAGAGAAGAGATGATGGGGTTAGTTGGTTAGTTTGTTAGTTGGTTGGTTGGTTGGTTGGTATGAAGTTGTCTGTTATCATTATCTCTCTTCTTAATAGAGAGACATTAACAGAGTGCCTACATTCCCTTTATAACCAGTCAAGACCTCCAGATGAGATAATTGTCGTAGGTGGCAAGGAGAGAGAGGGCTCGTATCCTGATATTGTTTCTGCTGTTAATGCAGGGATAGATGAGGCAAAGGGTGATATTCTCGTTTTCACAGAAGACGATGTTGTCCCTCATCTTAACTGGGTAGAGCGCATTGAGTTTTGGTTTAACTCTGATCAGGTTGGAGGGGTAGGAGGTCCTGATGAGATATGGAGGGATGGGATAAGAATAGGGCAGAGGAGAGTGGAGAGGGTTGGTAGGGTTGGTAGGCTTGGTAGGCTTGGGAGAGGTGGTATAATAGGTAGGCATAATGAGAGTGCTCCTGACCAGGATGTGGATTTTCTGAAAGGGTGTAATATGGCTGTAAGGCGCTCGTTATGCCCCTTGCTTGATAAGAACCTGATAGGATTCTATCGTTGGGAACAGGATATCTGTTTTTATCTAAAAAAAAAGGGAAAGAGACTGCTTTACAGGAATGATGTGAGGGTGAGGCATATCAAAGAGAAGGATAGAGTGATGAGTGATAGGGGATATGTCTTTGGGTATAATACATCTTATCTTGTAAGAAAATACCTCCCGAGAGATGGGGCGAGAAGGTTCTTTATATGGAGTCTTTTTTGGGGTGATGGAAGTTCACCAGGGGTTTTGAGACTACCTAAAAGAGGGCTCTTAGATGTTCTTTCCTCATTAAGAGGTAAGATAGAAGGGTGGAGGGGAGTGTGAGGGAGTTGTAGGGACAGGGTTTACCCCTGTCCGCAAGTCGGACAACCACAAGGGTTGTCCCTACAATCTGCGTGCTAAAAAACATTAAAAAAAAGGGATTCATGCGTTGGGTCAAAACAGTGCTGATATTTATCATGGTCTTTGCGGTTCCGATTTTGGCAATTGCTGAAAGGAGGCCGGTGAAGATTGAGATAGAATTACACGAGGATGTATATAAACTCCATAGTATGGGTGTGTCCATAGAGAATTTGAGAGAGAATTATGTTGAGACGGCGCTCTATCCTGAGGAGATAAGACGGCTGATAGATGCGGGATATAAGATTACAGACCTTCCATTAGTTAAGACAATAGAAATAGGCTATCACGATTATTTTGAGACTGAGGCATATCTTGATTCAATGCATTTGTTATATCCTGGGATTACAAGGAAGATTACCATAGGACACTCAGTCCAGGGAAGGATAATTTCAGCATTTCTTATTACGGATTATCCTGACTCACAGGAGGCAGAGCCCGAGATAAACTTTGGTGGGGGCATCCATGGTAACGAACCTGTCAGCATAGAGATGCCTCTCTACCTGATCTCCTATCTTTTAGATAACTATGGAATAGATGCCTGGATAACCTATCTTATTGATAACACTGAGATCTGGTTTGTCCCCTTATTAAATCCAGATGGAAGGCAGATAGGTGCCAGACGGAATGCAAATAACATAGACCTGAATAGAAACTTCCCTGTCCCTGATGGAAGTATTGGAGAGGACTGGACTTATGCCTGGGAACCAGAGACCCAGGCACTGATAGACTTTTACTCTCAACAGAACTTTATAATATCCACAATGTTTCACGGGGGTGCTCTTGTTGTCAATTATGTGTGGGACTACTCACCAAACCCTGCACCAGACAGTGGCGTTATTCAGCTTATCTCACTCGGCTACTCATATAGACATGGGAGGATGTGGACTGATGGATTGGGATATCATGGCACAATCCACGGTTGGCATTGGTATCCTGTTTTTGGTAGTGTGCAGGACTGGGCTTATGACTCCCTATCTATTATAGACCTTACAATAGAAGTGGACAATGATAAGTGGCCACATCCCGATAGCCTTCCAAAGTTCTGGGATGAGAACAGGGATGCGATGATATACTTGATTGAGCAAACGCATACAGGTATCTCGGGTGTGGTAACAGATTCACTGACGGGTGAGCCGGTTTTAGCAGAGGTAAGGGCACTTGAGTATGGTAAGGAGGTATTTACCGACCCTGATGTTGGTGACTATTACAAGCTACTCCGTGATGGATTTTATACAATGCAATTTTCGGCCCCAGGGTATGCAACAAAGACTTATAATGATGTCTATGTGAGATTTGACAGCCTGACAATCCTCAATGTTTGTCTCTCACCCTATGTTGGAATAAAGGAGGATGAGAATTATGAATTACGAATTATGAATTATGAATTAACAGCATATCCGAATCCGTTCAGGGGCTACGTGCGTATAGCGTATAGCGTAATGCGTAATGCGTCAGAGAAACACTCTACGCCTTACGCCCTACGCCCTACGCTGGGCATCTACGATCTCACCGGCCGTCTCATCCGCACCTTACCGATTACCGATCACCGATCACCGATTATCGAACTAACATGGGACGGCAGGGATAAAAATGGTGATACTGTGCCTTCTGGTCTTTACTTTGTCCGATTAAATATAGCAGATACCTCTCTCACGGCACGGTTGGTAAAAATAAGATAAGGAATTTTAGGAGTGTTTCCTCGTTTTTGTTTCTTTATTCTTTGTGTTCTTTGTGGTTTTTAAGGTTATTTCACAATACTCCAGTCTTAACCAGGAGGTAATATGAGAAGTGGTGTTGCAATAGTGATAGGGATGCTCATCTTTGGATGTCTGCCGCAACCAGAGATTGAGAAACTGCCGGAGGAACCAGGCGTATCACTGGCAAAGAGGTTTCATTCATCAGGCTTTGAGTTTTTCAAAAACGAACAGTACGAAGAGGGTATAAAGAGATTTAAAAAGGCAATTGCAGAAAGCACCACTTTTGTGGATGCATACCTGAATCTTGCAAAGGCCTATATCATAATTGGTAATTGGAGCGAGGCTGAGGCTACATACAAGCGGCTACAGGAAGTTGTTAGAGAGGAACCGAGGGGGTTTTTCGGGCTTGGAAGATTATATACAGATCAAGGGAGGTATGAAGCTGCATTAAAAGAGTATGATAAGGCGCTCTATCTTGATCCTGATGATGGACTCGCGTTTTTCGGTAAAGGATATGTATATGAGAGAATGGGTAGAGGAGAAGATGCACTCGAGTATTATGAGAGAGCAAGAGATCTTGCCCCGGATAATATCAGTATAAGATACAGTCTTGGTAAAATGTTGATACAATTGGGAAGGAAGCAAGAGGGTATTTCTGAACTTGAGGCGGTCTTAGAAAAACATCCAGAAGATATAGAGATAAGATTGCTTCTCGCGGATGCTTATACAGAAAAGAATGAGTATGCAATAGCAGCGAAACATTACCACTATATACTGGAGCTCTGTCCAGATCATGCGTCATGCTGGGTAAAACTTGGAAAACTCTCTGTGGGACAGAAGAAGTTCAATGATGCAATAAGGTACTATAAAAAGGCTATAGAAACAGATTCCACGGTAGTCAGTTTCTATTATCATATAATTGACCTTCTTATAAAATTGAAAGACTGGTGTGAAGCAGATACTTATCTCACCAAGGCACTATCTCTTGCCCCAGAAGATGGGATTCTTGCTGCCCTTAGGGGAGATTTTTATATTGGCAAGGGCGATGCTGCATTTAACGAGAGAAGATGGGATGCTGCAATATCAAATTATGAGAAGGCAATACAGCAATATGGGCGCATAAAAACCCTGACACATGAAACACATTGGATTGACTATGGCAGAAAGGGTATGGAAAGGGCAAGGGCACAGTTAAAAAGGGCAGAAGAGCAGAGATGGTGGGATAAAGAAGAGTGAATATCCACCCATCAAGCCTCCAAGTTTTTGTTTCTTTATTCTTTGTGGTTAGTTTTTTGACAATAATGTGATGGGTAGTGGAGATAAAAAACTGAAAGCACCTGTTCTAGTGTTGAATCAAAGCTATGAGCCTCTCTCTATAACGAGGATGAAAAGGGCTATTATTTTGCTATGGCTTGGCAAGGCAGAGGTTGTTGAGATGTTCACCTGGCAGATTCATACAGTAAACCATGCTTATGATAGTCCCAGTATAATTCGTCTTCAAAGCTACATACACCTGAGACGGCCTGCAATACCACTTACGAGAAAAAATATAATGAAAAGAGACCAATATACCTGTCAGTATTGCGGAGTAAAGGGTGTTCCGATGACCTGTGACCATATAATACCGAAGGCAAGAGGAGGAGACGATAGCTGGGAAAATCTTCTATGTTCTTGTATGGGATGCAACAACCGAAAGGGCAACCGCACCCCTAAGGAGGCAGGTATAAAACTTTCCCAAAAACCTATCCGTCCCCACTACTTCTTTATGCTGTATAAGTCATTCAGTATACCTGATGAGAGATGGAGGAGATACCTCTTTCTGAATTAGTTTCCAATGAGATACATACAATGTAGTAGCGGGTCTTTAGACCCGCTGAATGTTGTTGCGTAGCTGAAGCTACGCTACTACATTTGGTGATGAAAGAGATAGTTCTTATATGCATAGTCCCAAGATTAGGGGATTGGGAAATACTTAAAAGGGAACACTGGTATCATATCCCTCTCTCAAGTGCACCAGAGATGACCCCCCAGGCTAAATATCTCGCATTCTATCAGACAAAGATATTCGGGGATGAAAAATGGGCTGTCAACTACTATGCAGAAGTTTCAGGATTGGCAATAAAAAAGAGGATAGAACTCTTTCCCAAAGAGTTAGAGCATAAAAATAGGGATAAGGACTATTATCAGATATTTGTCGGTGAGCTTAAAAAACTTAAAAACCGAATACCATCTCGCAGATGGCGAAGATTAGTCTTTATACCAACCACTTTTGAAAAGCTACTCAATGCCAGGGAGATAAACGACCTTTATAACTCCAGCCCAATAGAAGATATATTGTATGAGGAGATGAAGAGGGAGGGGATGTTACCTGAGAGACAATTTTATGTGAGAGAGAAAGAGGCTGTCTACTGTCTCGATCTTGCCCTGTTCTGCAAGAGCGGAAAGTTAGATGTAGAGTGTAACGGGAGGGAATTTCATTCAGGTGAGCCTGCACACGAAAAGGATAGAAAGAGAAACAACGAACTTGCAAGTTACGGCTGGTCTGTTTTGCGATTTTCTGGGAAAGAGATATATAAGACCCCAGGAAGCTGTGTTGGAAAGATAAAGAGAACAATAAAAAGCTTAGGGGGAGAGATATGAGAAAATTTTTTGCCTCGCTGTTATTGGTTCCATTACTACTTTTTCCGCAGGTGATAGAGAACTTTCTCAACTCAACTTATGTCCACAGACTCTACGAGTATGAAGACAAGATATACTCTGCAACGAGTGGGGGTGTGGCGATATTTGATAAAACGACTTCCTCGTTTGATAGGCTCTCTGTAGGCGACGGGCTTGCAAGCAACGATGTGAGAGATGTTATATACGATAAATATGGTAACCTCTGGTTTGTATGTTATGGTGAAGGGCTCTCTATCCTCTCACCTGGTGGAAGATGGAAGAAAATAAGCGGTGACTGGTATGGGCTACCTGATGAGGTGCTCTGTATAAATATTATCTCTGACACGGTTCTTGTTGGAACTAATACGGGTTTAAGAGTATGGGATATAGAGACTGAGGACCCAATGGAGATAACACGGAGGATGGAGATGGTGCCATCTTATCCTGGAGATGTGGTCAATCGGATACAATATTTCAGAGACTCACTTTTTATATCCACAGACAGAGGGGTAGGAATAGTCGCATTATCTGATATTAAAGATGGCTCACTCTGGAATAATATTACCGAGGTGAGTGATGTGCAGGGGGTCTGGCCCTCTGGTGATACACTATGGATAGCGGGAACTGGGGGTATTTTCAGGGCTGTAGCTGGAGAGATCTCGCAGCTTGGCACATTCAATTCAAGGGACATAACCGCGTTTAGAGATAGTCTATGGCTTGCAACAAGTCGTGGCTTAAAGGTGTGGAATGGAACAGCCTTTCTCTCCATTGATATCACGGTAAACTCAAGGAGCCTTCTCCCATCAGCTAGCCTCTGGGTCGGAACATGGGGCAAGGGTATTGCGGAGTATAGTGATACAGTCTCTTACTTCACGCCGAGTGGGCCTGCGCACAACCAGTTTCGTGAGATAGCGCTGGATAGTGAGGGGAATCTATGGGCGATAACAGGACATTTTCTGGTCTCACGCTTTGATATAGAGACAGAAGAATGGTCTGTCTTTAATCAGACGAATGAGTGGGATGTAGAGGGCGGTGGACTACGCGACTTGGCAGTGGGAAGGGATGGGATGATATGGCTTGGAGTCTGGAACTGGAACGAGACTGGACCTGGAGTTATAAGGCTTTCTCCTGAAGGAATTCTCGACACCCTGTTCCGTTTCCCAATGAGTAATGTGATAAGTGATATAGCCATAGACAGAAGAGGTGATGTCTGGGTCTCTGTCTGGAGATTCCCACTGTATAGAATAAGAAGCGGCTCGCTTGATTCCATAGAGGTATATGGTGGTACAAAGAGCTTTATAAGGAGAATAGCATTTGATAGAGATGGGACTGTTCTCCTGGGATATTCATACTTAGGCCCAGGGGGCGTATTTAGATTGGTGGACGGAGATGTGGAAGAGATTAGATGCCCAGAGATTCAGGGCGAGGATATCTCCTCTCTTGCTGTTGACCTTGATGGAAGGATCTGGGTTGGAACTCCTGCTGGAATATTTATTATAAGGGGAGAAAAGATTGAAAGAAGGCTGATTTATGAAGATGCAGTTGACAGAGTTGCAGACGATATATTGCTCGATGTTTATGGTAATGTCTGGCTTCTCCTTGAAGATACCGGAGTTAAAGAAGGTGGTGCGTTAAGGGTCACAAGAGACTTTCAGTTTCTGTCCATTATGTCTTTTGATGGACTTGTATCAGGGAGGATAGACAGGCGAAAAGCGAGCAGACTTGCATACGACAGAAGGAGAGACTGGTTCTGGATTGCAACTGATGAAGGGATTACACGATACAGAACTAGTCCTATCTTCCCGGATAGATTGATAGATATCCAGGTATTTCCAAACCCATATATAGAGGGACAACACACAGAGATAAATTTCTTTTCAGAGGCACTGACAGGTGGTAGTATAAAAATATACTCTCTTTCAGGTAGGTTGATAAAGTCATTCAGAGATATAGAGAATGGTACTCTGAGGTGGGATGTCCCCGATCTTGCAAGCGGAGTGTACATATACCTTGCAAAAACAGAAGACGGACACAAGAGGATTGGTAAGTTTGCAGTTATTCAATAGTTAGTCGCAGTGGCTTAATCAGGGGCTGATTAAAAATCAAATCTTGCTTTCCTTGCCTCGCACAACTTAACATTACTGTTTGATTTTATATATGAATATACCTGCCACATCAAAGTCCCGTATAGAGCAGGTTGTGAGGGCCGCAGTCTCAATCTGGAGGCATAATAGGCTTTCGGATATGAAGAGAAAGATACTGGAAATAGGAAGAGAAGAGTTTACTCCACTTTATGACTTTGAAAACGAACCCCTATCCTGTGCGGTTTTTGGCTCGGGAAGTTTCTCTACTGGTAGACAGGAGATATACATAGCAAAAGAGATTGAAAAGGTCCTTGGATGGGCACCTGTCCGATATACGCTTATCGTCACAAACAACAGAAAAAGCAAAGCAAAAGAGGTCGCAGATGAGTTTAGACTCCCGCTGGTAGAGATGGACTTCTCATCCTGGTACAGAGAAAATTATAATCCCTCATCAATGGCTCCCATTAAAGAGACAACTCTGTTTGGGCAGAAAATAGATAGGGCTTCACTAATTCAAAGATTCAATATAAGGAAAGAGTTTGATATTGCACAGAGAGAGAGAATAGAGAAGGTTATGGGATTGCCAGAACTTATATCCTTAAGGGGTTATAACTTTCCTTTAATTCACACGCTTCTGAAAGGGGATAAGAGACTTATAGACGACACACATCCAGCAGATTTGAGTCTCACGGATAGAGAAGGGGTTCCTCTATGTCCAGGGTGGCAGACAGGGGCAGTGGAAAAGATGATAAACTGTGGTCACAGGCTGTTCAGAAGTAGTCTAATAGGGGTAAGACCATTCTTCTCTATATCAGATGTTCTCTCTATTGATACAGGAATACTATATGCCCTCTCCCCTGGAATAAGAGCAGATTCCTCATGGAGTGCAGGGAAGATACAGGAGACTATGAAACAGACCGAAGACTATTTTCTATGTGCCCTAAAAGGAAGCGGGTTATTCCCATATCTTTGGGGAAAGTCAAAAACACCACAGAATGTAGAGTATATAACAGCAAGTGGGGAGATTGTTATAAAGAAAGAACCTTCCATCGTGGTTCTGGATAAGATTAGGTCTGGAAGGAACGCATTTGGAAGGAATATAAGTGATATAAATGACTAATAACTAATCCCAGAATATGCATTAACCACAGATTACACAGATTTTCACAGATTGTATAA